>SEGN01000013.1 GCA_004211245.1 Variovorax sp. | reverse complement strand
AAGTGTTCAGGAACGGGTCTTGCAAAAGTTGCCCTTTGTTGCTCACGATATTCTCCGTGTTCAAGGAAGAGTTATAGGAGCGGTGACCTTAACACAGGGTTTCCGCGATGCAGCAAACGTCAGAAAGTCCTTGACAAAATAACGGCACTCAAAAGCCGGAACTTTGCTACCCGCCGTGGCTCAACTGCCGTCTTCCGGCGTCAACCCTTGTGCGCAGGCCTGTCCGCGTAGGGGTTGGTGGACGTCTTGAACTCGATGCGCATCGGCGTGCCGACCAGGTCGAACTCCTTGCGAAAGCGTGCTTCGAGGAAGCGCTTGTACGAGTCCGTCACGTGCTCCAGCGAATTGCCGTGGATCACGATGACCGGCGGGTTCATGCCGCCCTGGTGGGCATAGCGCATCTTGGGCCGGAACATCCCGGCGCGCTGCGGCGACTGGAACTGCACGGCCTCGAGCAACAGGCGCGTCAGCACCGGCGTCGACATCTTGCGCGTGGCCGATTTGTGGGCCTGGGCGATCGACTGCCAGACCGGGCCCAGCCCCTGGCGCTTGATCGCCGAGATGAAATGCAGCGCCGCGAACTTGAGGAACGGAAGCCGGGTTTCGATCTGGCGCTGGATCTGCTCGCGCTGGTAGCTGTCGACGGCGTCCCACTTGTTGATGGCAATCACCACCGCGCGGCCCGATTCGAGGATGTAACCCGCGATGTGCGCGTCCTGGTCGGTGACGCCCTGCGTGGCGTCGAGCAGCAGCAGCACGACGTTCGACGATTCGATCGCCTGCAGCGTCTTGACCACCGAGAATTTCTCGATGGCCTCGAACACGCGCCCCTTGCGGCGCAGGCCCGCGGTGTCGATGAGTTCGAAGCGCTGCCCCAGCCGCTCGAAAGGCACGCTGATGGCATCGCGCGTGGTGCCGGGCAGATCGAACGCGACCAGCCGTTCTTCGCCGAGCCAGGTGTTGATCAGCGTCGACTTGCCGACGTTCGGCCGGCCTGCCACGGCGAGCTTGATCGGCTTGGCTTCGCCATCGTCCGCCTCGTCTTCGGGCTCCTGCAGGTTGAGCGGCTCGAGCGCGAGGTCGACCAGGTCCCGGATGCCCTGCCCGTGCGCCGCCGAGATGCCGTGCACGTCGCCCAGGCCGAGTTCGTAGAAGTCGACCAGCTTGGTGCCGTCGTGCATGCCCTCGGCCTTGTTGGCGACCAGCACGGTCGGCTTGCCGAGGCGGCGCAATTCTGTCGCAATGTCGTGATCCTGCGCCGAGAGGCCTTCGCGTGCATCGACCACGAACACCACCACGTCGGCTTCGGCCACGGCCTGGCGGGTCTGCTTGGCCATTTCCTTGAAGATGCCGCTGCCCGCGTCCGGTTCGAAGCCGCCGGTGTCGATGACGATGAACTCGCGCCGGCCCTGCCGGCCGTTGCCGTAGTGGCGGTCGCGCGTGAGCCCGGCGAAGTCGGCGACGATCGCGTCGCGGGTCTGCGTCAGCCGGTTGAACAACGTCGATTTGCCGACGTTGGGACGCCCGACCAGAGCGATGACTGGCTTCATGGTCGGTCTTTCACGCAAGTTATTCCGGGCGATAGCCGAACACACCGCCATTGCGGGTGACGACCACGACCGTGTTGGCAGCGAGTACCGGCGTGGCGGCGATGGCCGAGCCGTCCACCGTCAAGCGGTTCAGCGGCGCGCCGTCCTCCCGCGAGACGAAGTGCAGCAATCCGGTACTGTCGCCGAAGATCACCGAACGGCCGGCCGCGAGCGGCGCGGTCAGCTCCCGGTACTTGAGGCGATCGGACTGCCAGGCGCGCTCGCCGTCCGTGCGACGCCAGGCCATCACGTTGCCGTTGGATTCGGTGCCGAACACCAGGCTGCCGTCGCCGCTGATGCCCTCGGCACTGACGGCCGGTTTGCTCCAGACCAGCGCGCCGCGCGCCACATCGACGCAGCCGACGTTGGCGTAGTAGGCCCGCGCACACACGCTGTCGCCGACGCGGCTCACGCTGCCAGTCAGGTCGACCAGGCGCTCGACATCGTTGGTTCCGCGCGGCGCCGCAATCGGCGATTCCCAGCGCGATGAGCCGTTGGCCGGGTTGATGCCGACCAACCGGCCACCGATGCCCGTGACGAGCGTGTCGCCGACGGCGATCAGCACGCCCGGCTTTTTGAGCACGAGGTTCTCGGCCGTGCGTTGCTGCACCCAGAGGCGGCGCCCGCTCTGGCCATCGAAGGCACTGGTCGTGCGGTCGGCGGTCTGCACGAACACGCGCCGGCCGGCCACCAGCGGCGCCGTGAAGGTTTCCGCCGTGAGCTGCTGCCGCCACAGCACCTTGCCGCCCTGCAGCGCGACCAGTTCGTTCTTGTTGGTGACCACGGCGGCCACCGAGCCGTCGCTGCCGACACCGGCCGTCAACGGCGCACCGGCGCTCGCGCGCCAGCTCTCGGCGCCGGTGCGGGCATCGATCGCGACCACGGTGCCGTCGGCGCTGGCGACCGTGACGGTGTCGCCATTCACATGGGTCTGCAGGGGAAAGCCGACCGCAGGCACCTTGATGTTCCAGGCCTGGCGCACGCCCAGCAGCGCCACGTTGGCCGGCAATTCGGCCGGCTTGGGTTTGCTGGTGCTCGAGCAGGCGGCCAGGGTCGCCGCCAGGACGATGGCCGCGCCCGCACGAAGGACAGGTGCTGCAGGCACAAAACGCTTGATGTTCATGATGCGATCAGGGTTGCTTGGAAGGGGCCGGCGCGCCAGCGGCAGACTTCAGGGTTTGGGGGTCGACACCCACCGCATTGAGCTTGATCTCGACCAGGCGCCGGTAGTCGGTGCGCGGCTCGAACGCCGTCCATGCCTTGCGGTATTCGGCACGCGCTTCCTCGCGCTTGCCCTGAGCCAGGTAGATGTCGCCCTTGCGGTCCGCCACGAGCGGCTCGAACTCCTTGGGAAAATTGCCGGCGAGCTGTTTGAGCGCGTCGTCGTAGGCCTTGGTGTCGAGCAGTTCCGCCGCAAGCCGCAACCGCGCAATGGCCTGGTAGCCCGGATCGACCGCCTTATCGGCCACCCACGCCAGCGCAGCGCGCGACGCATCGGCCTTCCCCTTGTCGCGCAGCGCCTTGGCGGCCAGCAGGCCCGCCTGCTGGCCGTAAGCCGTCTCGCCGAAGCGATCCTTCATCTCGCCGAAGGTGCGCTCGATCAGCGCGGGATCACCCGCTTCGACGTTGCGCTCCAGCGTGTCGTACAGCGCGGCCGCCTGGGTCGCCTTGCTGCGCTGCCAGTACTGCCAGCCGTTCCAGCCCGCAAAGGCCAGGGCGGCCACCAGCAGCACCGCGGTGATCAGATTGCCCCAGCGGGCCCAGAAATGCTTGAGCTCGTCGAGCTGTTCCTGTTCTTGAAGATCGAGAGGTGTTGCCATGCGCGCTCAGTGATTGGGAGCCGGGGATTGTAGGGTGGCGGCCCAGGTCGCCACCTCGGAGAGCGCGCGCGCCGTCTGCGCGCCACTGCCATCGCGCAGCGCCTTGATGGTGACCTCGCCGCGCGCCAGTTCGTCCGCACCGAAGATCAGGGCGTGCCGCGCGCCGCTCGCGTCGGCCTTCTTGAACTGGCTCTTCATGCTGCCCCAGGACTCGGCACCGGCGCCGTGCATCAGCACCTCGACACCGGCCGCACGCAGCGCCTCGCAGGTTGCAAGGGCCGTCGGCAGCGCCTGCGCGACCGGGACGATCGCATACACATCGACCGTCGGTACCGCGGGTTGCGCCGCAACCGCCTCGAGCAGCAGCAACATGCGCTCGACGCCCATGCCCCAGCCGACCGCGGGCGTCGGCTTGCCACCCAACTGCTCGAACAGGCCGTCGTAGCGCCCGCCACCGCACACGGTGCCCTGCGAACCGAGCTTGTCGGTCACCCACTCGAACACGGTCAGGTTGTAGTAGTCCATGCCGCGCACCAGGCGGGGGTTGATGCGGTATGCAAGCCCGACCGCATCGAGCGCGGCGCGCACGGCTGCGAGATGCGCCAGCGAGGCCTCGCCGAGGAAGTCCATCAGCTGGGGCGCGGCTTCGACGATGGCCTGCATCGCCGGATTCTTGCTGTCCAGGATGCGCAGCGGATTGCTCTGCAGGCGGCGCTTCGCGTCGTCGTCCAGCGCATCGGCATGCGCCTCGAAATGTGCGATCAACGCAGCGCGGTGCGCCGTGCGCTCGGCCGGCTGGCCGAGGCTGTTGAGCTCGAGCCACACATGCTCGGCCGGAATGCCCAGGTCGAGCAGCAGCGCTCGACACATGAGGATCTGTTCCGCGTCGACGTCGGGTCCGGCGAAGCCGAGGGCTTCCACGTCGATCTGGTGGAACTGGCGATAGCGCCCCTTCTGCGGCCGCTCGTGACGGAACAGCGAGACGTTCGACCAGACCCGCATCGGGCCGTTGTAGAGCGCGTTGTGCTCGATCATTGCGCGCACGATGCCGGCGGTTGCCTCGGGGCGCAGCGTGAGGCGGTCGCCGTTCATGCTGTCTTCGAAAGAATACATTTCCTTCTCGACGATGTCGGTCACCTCGCCGAGTCCGCGCACGAACAATGCGGTGGGCTCGACGACGGGCGTGCGCACGTTCGCGTAGCCGTAGCGCGCCATCAGTGCGCGCACCTTGGCTTCGAACCATTCCCAGCGCGCCGATTCGGGCGGCAATATGTCGTTCATGCCTTTGACGGCATTCAGTTTGTCGGCCATGGATCCGGAGGTGTCAGGCAGCGACGGCGTGCGTGCCGCCGAAGCGTTTTTCGATGTAGGTTTCGACGAGTTGATGGAACTCGTTGGCGATGTTGTCACCACGCAGCGTGAGCGCCTTCTCGCCGTCGATGAAGACCGGTGCGGCCGGCGCCTCGCCGGTGCCGGGCAGGCTGATGCCGATGTCGGCATGCTTGCTCTCGCCGGGGCCGTTGACGATGCAGCCCATCACGGCCACCTTCAAGGTCTCGACGCCCGGGTATTTCTTGCGCCAGACCGGCATCTGCAGCCGCAGGTAGTCGTCGATCTGCTTGGCCAGTTCCTGGAAAGTGGTGCTGGTCGTGCGGCCGCAGCCCGGGCAGGCCGTGACGCTCGGCACAAACACCCGCAGGCCCAGCGCCTGCAGGATTTCGTTGGCGATCAGCACCTCCTGCGTGCGTGACTCGCCCGGCTGCGGCGTGAGCGAGACGCGGATGGTGTCGCCAATGCCCTCCTGCAGCAGGATCGACAGTGCCGTCGCCGACGCCACCGTGCCCTTGGTGCCCATGCCTGCTTCGGTCAGGCCGAGGTGCAGGGTGTAGTCGCAGCGCTTCGCGAGTTCGCGGTAGACCGAGATCAGGTCCTGCACGCCGCTCACCTTGCAGCTGAGGATGATCTGGTTGCCGTTCATGCCCATCGACTCGGCGAGCTTCGCCGAATCGATGGCCGAGGTGACCAGCGCCTCGTACATGACCGACTTGGCATCCCACGGCGTGGGGCGCCGGCTGTTGATGTCCATCAGCCCGGCCAGCAGTTCCTGGTCGAGGCTGCCCCAGTTCACGCCGATGCGCACGGGCTTGTTCCAGCGCATCGCGGCGTCGATCATCTGCCCGAACTGCCTGTCCTTCTTGTCGCCCTTGCCCACGTTGCCGGGATTGATGCGGTATTTGCTGAGCGCTTCGGCGCAGGCCGGATAGTCCGTCAACAAGCGGTGGCCGTTGTAGTGGAAGTCGCCGATCAGCGGCACGTCGATGCCCATGCGATCGAGCTGCTCGCGGATGTAGGGCACCTGCGCGGCAGCCTCGGGCGTATTGACCGTGATGCGCACCATTTCCGAGCCGGCGATGGCCAGTTCCTTGACCTGGATCGCGGTCCCGATGGCGTCGACCGTGTCGGTGTTGGTCATCGACTGCACGCGCACCGGCGCATCGCCGCCGACCGTGACGGTGCGCGGGCCCCACACCACGCTGGCCTGGCGCGAACGCCTCGCGCGCGGCGAAGCCGGCTCGATCGGCAGACAGTTCAACGGGCCGTCGAGGCGATCGTTCATGGCTTGACCTCGAAGCGCGCCACGCCACCGGCCTTGGTGATCGGCTTGAGATCGAACGGCTGCCCGCGCACCTGCACGTCGATGCCCGATGCGCGTCCGATCACCACCGACAACGGCAGGACGCCCGAGACGCCGACGGTCTCCCCGGCGGCCACGGTACGGCGCAACAACGGCTTGCCGCCGGCGTCGGACACGGTGATCCAGGAGTCGCTGCGAGCGGTGAAGACGACCGGGTCGGACGCGGCTGCAGGCGGCGGCGGCACGGCTGCAGCGATCGCCGCCGCAGGCGGCGTCGGCTCCACGGCCGCCACCGGCGGCGTCACCGATTCGACCACCGTGCCGGCCGGGGCGGCAGGCGCAGCGGACGGCTCGCCCGTAGGGGCAGCAGGTTCGGCCCGCGTCATCATTGCGGAGACCGCGGCGCTGAGCTGGTCGAACGTGGACTGCGGCAACCAGAACAATGCAGCCGCTCCGACGAGCAGCAACACCACCACTGCCATCAGCGCGCGCGAAGGCAATGCAAACCCGTTGCCATTGCGGCCCTGGTGCGGCGCGCCGGAGCGCAGGTTGGTGCTGATGGTGCGATCCGCGTCGGCCAGGCCGGGCTTCAGGGCGCCAGGCAGCTTGGCCAGCACCGGCTTCGGATCGATCTTGAGCGCGCGGCAGACGCTGGCGGCCAGCGCCCGCGCGAACACGGGATCGGGCAACGCCTCGATGTTGTCGTCTTCCAGCGCTTCGAGCTTCTGCGTCGGAATCTTGAGCGCAGCGGCGACGACCGACACGTCGAGCCCATGCGCTTCCCGCGCCTGGCGCAGCATGCCGCCCGCCGTCATGAACGAACTGTCCCCTGCGACCAGCGGCACCGCCGCCGAGGCGCCGAATTCACTGGCGCGCTCAATCATTGAAGTTTCCGCGCTCGTACGCAATAGCCTCCCGCGACTGGGGAAAGCGGCGTTGCAGCTGGCCCGCCAACTGGGCAATGGCCTCGCGATTGTTGAGCCTGCGTTCGATCTTGATGCCGAGCCACAGTGTTTCGGCGTTGGCCGACGGGCTGTTGTTGACGCGTCGCACGTAGAACTGCGCACGTGTCCAGTCTTCGCGTTGCGCGAGCAGCGAGGCGAGGTTGTAGCCAATCACCGGGTTTCCGGCATCGATCTCGTACGCCTTCAACAGCGTCTTTTCGGCCTCGGCACGCTGGCCGGCACGGATCTGGCACACGCCCTGCGTCATCAGCGTCTTGGCCGTGTCGGCGTAGTTGGGAACCGCCAGCGCCTGCCCGAACTGCTGCATCGCGTCGTTGAAGCGGTTCTGCTGGCACAGGAGCCAACCGTAGTTGTGCATCGTGTTGGGCTCGCGCGGACTGAGCGCGATTGCCCGGCGGAAACTGTCCTCGGCCAGGCCAGCGTCGTCCAGCCGCATGTAGATCAGCCCGCGCAGGTTGTAGGCCTCGGCGTAGGTCGGATCGGCAAGCAGGGATTTCTTGATTTCGTCGAGCGCGACCTCGGTCTGGCCCGCCTCGAAATAGCCGATCGCGAGCTCGAGCCGGATGCGCGCACGCTTGCGTCCGTCGCCCTCGTCGGAGGCCGTCACCAGGTCGGTGCCATTGCCTGCCGTGCTGGCCACCGGGCGGTTCGCCTGGTTTGCGCAGCCCGCCAGCGTCGCCGCCGTGGCGGCGAGAACCGTGGCACGAACCAGCCAGCCGGGGAAAACGTTGCTCATTGCTTCAATGCTCCTGGACATCGGGGGCATGTGCCTCGGCGCGGCGCGCCGGATGCATGACCACGGTGTGCTCTGTGAGTCTGCGTTGCGCCATCCGTTCGGCGGCGCGCGTACGGTCTTTCACGTCGCCGGCCAATTGCCCGCAAGCGGCATCGATATCGTCACCGCGAGTCTTGCGCACCGTGGTCACGATGCCCGCTTCGCTGAGTGCCTTGGCAAATGCCAGCACCCGCGGCTGCGGCGAGCGCAACAGGCCCGAGGCCGGAAACGGGTTGAACGGGATCAGGTTGAACTTGCACGACACGCCGCCGAGTCCACCGCGCGGCTTCACCAGCTCGATCAGTTGCTGCGCGTGCTCGGGCTGGTCGTTCACCCCGTCGAGCATGCAGTACTCGAAGGTGATGAAGTCGCGCGGCGCGTGCGCCAAGTAACGACGGCAGGCGTCGAGCAGTTCGGCAATCGGGTACTTGCGGTTGAGCGGCACCAGGTCGTCTCGCAGCGCATCGTTCGGTGCATGCAGCGAGACCGCGAGCGCAACCGGGCAGTCCACACCAAGCCGATCCATCATCGGCACCACACCCGAGGTGGACACCGTGACGCGGCGGCGCGAAAGGCCATAGGCGTTGTCGTCGAGCATCGTGCGCAATGCCGGCACCAGGGCCGCATAGTTCTGCAGCGGCTCGCCCATGCCCATCATCACGACGTTGGAAATAACGCGTTCGTCGCGCTTCAGGTGCTTGCGCAGGAAGTGCTCCGCAAACCAGAGTTGCGCCGTGATCTCGCCGGTGCCGAGGTTGCGGCTGAAGCCTTGATGACCGGTCGAACAGAAGCGGCATCCGACTGCGCAGCCGGCTTGGGACGACACGCAAAGCGTGCCACGATCGTCTTCCGGAATGAACACCGCCTCGACCGCATTGCCGTCACCGACATCGAACAGCCACTTGATGGTGCCGTCCGCCGATTCGTGCTGCGACAGCACCGGGAGGGCTTCGACCCGGGCCGTGCCGGCGAGCTTTTCGCGCAACGATTTGGCCAGATCGGTCATCTGCGTGAAATCGCTGGCGCCACGCTGGTGGATCCAGCGAAAGAGCTGCGTTGCGCGGAACTTCTTTTCGCCCAGCCTTTCGCAGAACGCGGCCAGCCCCTCGAGGTCGAATTCGAGCAGGTTGGCGGTGGTCATCGGGCGGAGCGAAACGCGCCTCAGCGCTGGTAGACGTTGAGGCCGGCGAAGAAGAAGGCGATTTCGGCCTGGGCGGTTTCGGGTGCGTCCGAGCCGTGCACGGCATTCGCGTCGATGCTGTCGGCGAAGTCGGCGCGGATGGTTCCGGCAGCAGCCTTCTTGGGGTCGGTGGCGCCCATCAGGTCGCGGTTCTTGGCAATGGCGTTTTCGCCTTCGAGGACCTGCACGAAGACCGGGCCCGAGATCATGAAGTCGACCAGGTCCTTGAAGAACGGACGCTCCTTGTGAACGCCGTAGAACTGCTCGGCTTCGCTGCGCGACAGATGCACCAGCTTTGCGGCGGCGATCTTGAGGCCGGCCGCTTCAAAGCGGGACACGATCTTGCCGATGACGTTCTTTGCCACTGCGTCGGGCTTGATGATGGAGAGGGTGCGTTCGATGGCCATTGTTGAAATGCTTCCTGGGAGCTTGGATTTTGAAGTGTTCGATCAAGGTTGCAACGATCGGTTGCACGACCTTGACAAAGCTTCTGATTTTAACCGGCGCAGCTAAGTGGTTCGGTGACGAACCGGCGAAAGACCGCAACCGGCCGGATGGATTCGTTTCAGCGCGGGCGGCGCCGCGGGCCAGCGCCGCCGCCAGGCCCACCGCGGCGCGGCGGACCCTGGCGCTGTTCCTTGCGCTGGCGGGAGAAGCTGTCGGCGCCGATGTAGCCGAGCGAAGTCTTCATCGGATCGGGCTGGCTCGCGCCGCCCGGCAAGCCCTCGCCGCGGTTGTTGCCGGCGCCGCCATTGCGCCGCGCGCCGCCCTGACCCGGGCCGCCGGGACCGCGGTTGCCTCTGGGACCGCCGCGTCCGTCGCCCAGCGGGTTGGGGATCTGCGCCGCGCCGCGCATGTCGTCGCGCGGTCCGGCCGGGCCCTTGCCCCCCTTGCCACGGCGGCGTTTGTTGCGGCCGGCGCCATCGCCACCGGGGCCATTGCCGGGACCGCGTTGAACCGGCCGCGGGCCGCGTTCGGCACCGGCGCCGGGACCGCCGCCTGCAGCTTGAAAGAGCCCCCGGATGTCCCGTTCGTCGAGTTCCATCCAGGCACCGCGCTTGAGGCCGCGCGGCAGCACCATGGCGCCGTAGCGGATGCGGATCAAGCGACTCACCGCATGGCCGACCGCTTCGAACAACCGCCGGACTTCGCGATTGCGACCTTCGGAGATGGTGACGCGGTACCAGCAGTTGGAGCCTTCTCCGCCGCCGTCCTCGATGGTGCCGAACTGGGCCATGCCATCGTCGAGGCGGACCCCTTCCAGCAGCTTCTGACGTTCTTCCTTGGTGATGGCACCGAGCACCCGCACCGCGTACTCGCGCTCCAGGCCGAAACGCGGATGCATGAGGTTGTTGGCGAGTTCGCCTGAACTCGTGAAGAGAAGCAGACCTTCGGTGTTCAGGTCGAGCCTGCCGACCGATTGCCACTTGCCTTGCTGCAGGCGCGGCAGCTTGCGGAACACGGTCGGCCGGTTTTGCGGATCGTCGTGCGTGACGACCTCGCCGACCGGCTTGTGGTACGCGATGACACGCGCCGGCGGCGGCGCGATGCGGAAGCGGATCGGCTTGCCATTGACCTTGACCGAGTCGCCGAACTGGATGCGCTGGCCGATGTGCGCCGGCTCGTTGTTGACCGAAATGCGGCCCTGCACGATCAGGGCTTCCATCTCCAGGCGCGAACCCAGGCCCGATTGCGCCAGCACCTTGTGCAGCTTGGGCGAATCGGCTTCCGGCAACAGCACGCGCTTGAGCGGCGGTACCTCGGGGCTGTCCTCGTCGGCGTCGAACTGGCCCGAGACCACATCGGCAAACCGGATCGGCTGCGGCGGCGGCGCGTTGCGCTGCTCGCGCTCGGCGGCGCGGCGGGCCCGGTCGAGGTCGTCCTCTTCTTCGTCCGGCTCCTCCTCGTCTTCGTCGTAGTCGTCTTCGGCCTGTGCCATCGGCTCGGCTTGCACAACGGGTACCACCACAGGAGGCACGGCTGGGACGTCGACCGGCTCGGGCGCTCCGGCGGCGGTCTCCTCGACCGACGCTGCAACCGCTTCCGAGGCGTCGGGCTTGCGCCGGCGTGGGCGCCGCTTCGGCGGGGCCCCGGCGTCGTCCACCACAGGTGCATCAGGCACAGGCGGCAGGATCGCCGCGTCGTCAGGATCGGAGGAGCTCATGATGGGGTTCCGAAATGGGCTGGGGGCAACTCGGCAGCTTCGGTGCCGGCTTCGGATTCGACGGGCGCTTCGACAATCTCTTCTTCCATCGGCAGGCCGGGCTGCGCCGCTTCGGCCAGCGCATCGATCAGCGCGCCTTGCTGGGCCGGCGACTCGATCAGCGGCAGCTGATCGAGCGAGGCCAGCCCCAGATCGTCCAGGAACTGGCGCGTGGTGGCAAACAGCGCCGGACGACCGACCGTCTCGCGGTGGCCGATCACCTCGACCCAGTTGCGGTCTTCCAGCTGCTTGAGGATCAACGAATTGATCGTGACGCCACGGATGTCTTCCATGTCGCCGCGCGTCACCGGTTGCCGGTAGGCAATGATGGCCAGCGTTTCGAGCACGGCGCGGGTGTAGCGCGGTGGCTTTTCGGGGTGCAGGCGATCGAGGTGGTCGCGCAGTTCGGGCCGGCTCTGGAAGCGCCAGCCGCTGCCGACACTGACGAGTTCGAGCCCGCGCTGCGCCCAATCGTCCTGCAGTTCGGCCAGCAGCGACTTGATGGTGTCGGCACCGAGCTCGTCGTCGAACAGCACGCGCAGCTCACGCACTTGCAGCGGCTGGGTCGAACAGATCAAGGCCGTTTCGAGAATGCGCTTGGCATCCGCCGTATTCATGGTTCGCGTTTCCGGGACAAGGCGCCCGTGGGCGCGCGTTCAGAAGGGTGAGAAATTCGGGGGCGCTGCAGGCACCGCGGCAGTGCAACGCAAGGCCGGCTCCAGGCGGCCGGCGCGGCCCTCGGGCCGTCAGGCGCGATTGTAATCCAGGCCCCATGAGGCCGCGCCGGCGGCCAGGTCGGGCGGCAGCGGCGAGTGGAACGTCATGGCCTGTTGTGTGACGGGGTGCACGAATGCCAGCCGGAAAGCGTGCAGGGCCTGGCGCGCGATGCCGGCCGCGGGCGCACCGCCATAAGTGGCGTCGCCCACCAGCGGGTGACCGATCGACGCCATGTGCACCCGGATCTGGTGCGTGCGTCCCGTCTCGAGCGTGCAACGGACCATGCAGCCCTTGTCGTGGCTGTCGAGACGTTCGATCAGCGTGCGCGCCGGCTTTCCGCCCTGTCGCTCGAGATCGACCACCGCCATGCGAAGCCGGTTGCGCGGGTCGCGTCCGATAGGTGCATCGACCTGTCGCGCCGCCGCGCCCTGCCAGGGCTTGTGTGCCATCGCGAGGTACTGGCGCGTGACCTCGCGGGCCGCGATCAGCGCCACCAGGGCGTCCATGGCGGCCCGGCTGCGCGCCACCACCATGAGGCCGCTGGTGTCGCGGTCCAGCCGGTGCACGATGCCCGCGCGCGGCAGCATCACGGCCTGCGGGTCGAGGGCCAGCAGGCCGTTGAGCAGCGTGCCGCTCCAGTGCCCGGGCGCCGGATGCACGACCAGCCCGGCCGGCTTGTCGATCACGCGCAGGTGCGCGTCCTCGTGCACCACGCGCAGGTCCATCGCCTCCGGCCGGAACGCCTGGCTCTGCGGCGTCGGCTTGAGTTCGATGACGCCGGCCTCGCCCGCCCGCACGGTGGCGGACGGCTTGATCGCAGCGCGGCCGCCGTGCCATTGCACGGCCCCTGCCTCGATGAGTTGTTGCAGGTAGCTGCGGGAGAACTCCGGCACCAGCGCCGCCAGCGCGCGGTCCAGCCGCTGGCCATGCTGCGCCACGCCGATGGTGAAGGCGCGCGCCTCGCTCGCCTCGACCAGTTCGGCGCCCTCCTCCGCATCGGCCGCCGGGCCGGCCGTCTCCAGGGGGTCGGTCGATATAATTGCGGGCACCTGTTTCAAGAAAGCTTCATGTGATGTTTCACGCCAAATTATCGGTCGTCCCCGGCTGGCTCGCGGCTGGCGCCGTCGCCGTGCTGATGGCCGGCTGCTCGTCGACCACCGTCGACAAGACGGCAAACTGGAGCCCCAACAAGATTTACGCCGAAGCGAAGGACGAGGTCGACTCGGGCGCATTCGACAAGGCCGTGCCGCTGTTCGAGAAGCTCGAGGGCCGCGCCGCCGGCACGCCGCTCGCGCAGCAGGCCCAGCTCGACAAGGCGTATGCGCAGTTCAAGGCCGGCGAAAAGCCGAATGCGATCGCCACGCTTGATCGCTTCATGAAGTTGCATCCGGCCAGCCCGGCGCTCGACTATGCCCTCTACATGAAGGGCGTGATCAACTTCAACGACGACCTCGGCATGTTCTCGTTCATGACGCGGCAGGACTTGTCGGAGCGCGACCAGAAGGCGGCCAAGGAGTCGTTCGAGTCGTTCAAGGAGATGGTCACGCGCTTCCCCGAATCGCGCTATGCACCCGACGCGCGCCAGCGCATGAACTACATCGTGAACTCGCTCGCGCAGTACGAAGTTCACGTGGCCCGCTACTACTACAGCCGCGGCGCCTATCTGGCGGCCATCAACCGCGCCCAGCTGGCGTTGGCGGACTATCGCGAAGTGCCCGCGCTCGAAGAGGCGCTGTACATCATGGTGAAGTCGTACGACGCGCTCGGCCTCACGCAGTTGCGCGACGACGCCCAGCGCGTTCTGACCACCAACTACCCGCAGAGCGACTACATGGCCAAGGGCTTCCGCAGCAAGGACGACCCCTGGTGGAAGCTCTGGTGACCGGCAGCTCTCCGGCGCTCAGGCGCTGTTGAGCGCGGCTAGCGCGGCTTCGAAATCCGCTTCGCCTTCCAGCCGCCGCATCGGCGGCAACGCCGCCAGCAGTCGGCGGCCATAGCCCATCGCGACCAGCCTCGTGTCGCAGATGACGAGCAGGCCCTGGTCGGTTTCGCGCCGGATCAGGCGACCGGCGCCCTGCTTGAGCGAGACGCCGGCTTCGGGCAGGAAATAGTCGTTGAAGGGGCTCCGGCCCTGCCCTTCGAGACGACGTGAGCGCGCCTCCACGAGCGGATCGTTCGGCGGCGGAAACGGCAGCTTGTCGATCACCACGAGCTGCAGTGCATCGCCAGGCGCATCGAAGCCTTCCCAGAACGAAGCGGAGGCCACCAGCACGCAGCCCTTCCGCCCGCCACTCGCGCCTTCGCGGAAACGGTCCATCAGAACCCGCTTGGGCAACTCGCCTTGCACCAGCACCTCGGGCCTTGCGTCCGCCTCGGCCCCTTCGAAATGCTGGCGGACCGCGTCGCCGATCGTGCGCAAGGCGCGCAGCGTGGTGGTGAGCACCAGCGTGCGGCCGCCCAGCACCATTGCGCCGCGCGCCGCCAGCTTCGCCACGGCGGCGCTGTGTCCCGGATCGTTGGGCTTGGGGAACTGGCGCGGAACATAGAGCGCCGCCTGGCTTGCGTAGTCGAACGGGCTGGCGACGCGCAACACCTCGGCTTCCTCCAGCCCGCACGGTTCGGTGAACCAGCGCAGACCGGGGTCGTCGCCGAGCGTGGCGGAGGTGAACACCCAGGCTCGTCCCACGGCATCGGGGTCTTCCCGGTCGGTCTTGAGCACACGCGTGCGCACGGCTTCGGCGATGTCCAGCGGAGATTCGATCAGTCGCAATTGCTGACCCACATCGACCCAGCGCACGGATTCCGGCGCACAAGCGATCGCAAATCGCGCGGCGCGTTGCGCAAGCTGGGTGGCACGCTCGTGCAGGCGCACGAAGTCGGGCGCGATCTCGCTGACCGTGTCGATCGCGTCCGCGGCCTGCACGAAGCCGCGCTCCAGCGCGTCCATCGCGTGCTGCCAGCTTTCGGACTCGATCCCCTCGGGTGCGGCGTCGGCCCAACGCAACTTGGCGCCTGGCCATTGCTTGCCGACGACCAGTCGCAACTCCCGTGCGGCACGCTCGACGGACGCGACGATGCTGGTCCAGTCGGCCAGCCCGCGCGCGTGCTGAAGCCCGGCTGCAAGCAGGTCGCGAGCGAAGTCGAGTGCCTGCGCAGTGCCGAGCTGCACCCCGAGAAATTGCACGCCGGTTTCGTTGAGTTGGTGCGCTTCGTCGAACACCACCACGCGCACCGTGGGCAGCAACTCGGCCATGCCGGACTCGCGCACGGCGAGGTCGGCAAAGAACAGATGATGGTTGATGACCACCACATCCGCCCCGAGTGCCTCGCGCCGCGCGGCGTTCACATGACAGGGGCGGAACTGCGGACATTGCGCACCGAGACAGTTGTCGCGTGTGGAGGTGACGAGCGGGATCAGCGGCGAGCGTTCGTCCAGACCCGGCAGCTCGGCCAGATCGCCAGTGCGGGTCGACTTGGACCATTGCTCGATCTTCGCCAGCGTGCGCGCCGAGGCGCGCTCGGGTCCCGCATCGTGGCGCGCCAGTTCGAGCCGGTGCAGGCAGAGATAACTGCCGCGGCCCTTGAGCAAGGCGGTGCGCACCGGCAATCCGAGCGCTTCCACCAGCCGCGGCAGATCACGCCCGAAGAGCTGATCCTGCAGTGTCTTGGTGGCGGTCGACAGCAGCACGCGGTCGCCGCTCAGGAGCGCTGGCACGAGATAGGAAAAGGTCTTGCCGACACCGGTACCAGCCTCCACCACGAGTTGCCCACCCTCATCGATGACGCGGGCCACAGCAAGCGCCATCTCGGTCTGTCCGCTGCGTTCGCGGAACTGGTCGGCCGCGCGGGACAGGGCACCCTGCTGCGCGAAGGCCTCGCGCACTTTCGCTTCGAGCTCCCCCATCAGGCGGGCTCTTTGGGATCGAGTTGCCGCACCAGCCGCTCGATCTGGTCGCGCAGCGCAAGACGGCGCTTCTTGAGTCGACGCAGCAGAAGTTCGTCGGGCGTGGGGGCTTCGGCCAGCCGGTCGATGGTGACGTCGAGGTCGCCGTGCTCGATGCGCAGTTCGATCAGTTGACGGGAAAGGGAGTGGAGATTGGAGTCCAACGGAGGGCTGTCAGGATGCGTTCCGACGCTTCCCATGTTGGCTGGATAATACGTCGACTCCACACCAGACGACCAACGACAGGGAACGCGCCGCAGGCGCACATTGCGCCCATGACCCGAGGCTTTCGAATTTCCGCCGCCACCGGCCTGCACAAGGGCGACCGGCCGTATCAGCAGGATCAGGTGTTGCTGATGAACCATCTGCGGGTGGAGGGTTGCCTGCTGGGCGTTGTGGCCGACGGCATGGGCGGCCGCAGCGGCGGGCGCAAGGCATCCGATCAGGTGCTCATGACCGCGAAGCAGTTGTTCAGCCGCTATTCGCCGGCCACGGACGACCTGCAGGGATTGTTGCGCCAGATCGTTGCCGACGCGCACACCGTGATCAAGCTGACCGCACTCTCGAGCGAACAGGAGCCGCACAGCACGATCGCGGCCTTCGTGGTGAATCCGAGCGGCGACGGCGCCTGGATCCATGCCGGCGATTCCCGCATCTACCATTTCCAGCGCGGACGCTTGGTGAAGCGCACGCGCGATCATTCCTACGTTCAGGCGCTGGTCGACCGCGGCGAGATCGACGAGGAAGAAGCCAACGTGCACCCGCAGAGCAACATCCTGCTGGGTTGCCTCGGCATGGCCACCTCGCCCCCCCCGACCGACACGCACCTGCTGAAGCGGCTCAAACCCGGCGACGTGCTGATGGCCTGCAGCGACGGCCTGTGGCACTACTTCACGCCCGAGGAAATGGGGGCGGTGCTGGCCGAGCAGTCGCCGCGCTCGGCGGTTGAACTGCTGGTGGCGGAAGCACGCAAGCGCGCACGCGGCACCGGCGACAACATCTCGATCGCGGTTCTGAAGATCGAATCGCTCCCCAAGGAGCACTGAGAAAGTCTCAGGGTGGCGGGGGCAGCGGCGCCGAGCGGGGCTTGTCGCGCTGCGCATTGCGCCGCTCGACATCGGCCCGGTGCTGCGCCGCCTTCTGCAACTTTTCTTCATGCTCCCTGGCCAGAACCGGCGCCTTGGCCTGTTGCCGCGCCAGCTTGGCCTGTTCGTCCGCATGGGCTTTCTGCTTGGCGGCGAACTGCCGCTGGCGATCGGCTTCCTCCGCGGCCAGGCTCTGGCGGCTGTTCGCATGGTTGGCCGCCCGCTCCTCTCGCGCCTTCTGCGAAGCGCCCGCGCGTTCACGCTCGGCCGCTAGGTCCTGCTGGCGTTGCGGTGCTGCCTTCTCCTCGATCTTTTCGAGCTGCGCTGCCGCGCGGCGCTTGCGTTCGAGTTCGTTGAGTGCGGCTTCCTGCCGCTTGAGATCGTCCGAGGTTCTGCGCGCGCGCTTGCGACTGTCGCTGAGGCAGTCTTCCACGGCAAATTTCTGATAGCAGGCGGCTCGCTCGATGGCGATGCGCGCTTCCAGCGTCTGTCGCTCGGCCGCAATCCGCGCGCGCTCCGTCTCGGGATTGAGCCCGCCCGTGCTGCTGCTGGTCTGCGCCGATGCCGGCCAGACCACCACAGCGAACAGCAGCGAAAGTGCGATCTTCTTCATGTGAGGCGGGTGTCGACCGTCCGGCGCTCGAGCGCAAGAAATTCGGCCGACTGCATTTCGTTGAGCCGGGACACAGTGCGGGGAAACTCGTGGGCCAGCGGGCCCTCGGTGTACAACGCCTCGGGTTCGACCTCGGCCGACAGGATGAGTTTCACGCGGCGGTCGTAAAAGACATCCACGAGCCAGGTGAAGCGGCGCGCCTCGGAGGCGCGGTTGACCGACATCTGCGGCACATCGGACAGCAGCACCGTGTGGAATTGCGTCGCAATCTCGAGATAGTCGTTCTGCGAACGCGGACCACCGCACAGTGTTCTGAAATCGAACCACACCACGCCGCCGGCCTTGCGACGCGCCTGGATCTCGCGCGACTCGATCTTCAGCACCGGGCTCTCGTCCGCCGTCTCGGCCAGTCGGGCGAACGCATCGCGCATCTCCTCGTCCGCCGCAGCGCCGTTCGGCGTCAGGTACATGCGCAATTGCTCGAGCGTGCGCCCACGGTAGTCGGTGCCGTTGTCGACGCTCAGCACCTCGAGCCTTTCCTTCAGCAGCGCAATGGCGGGCAGGATGCGGTCGCGATGCAGGCCGTTCGGATACAGGTCATCCGGCTTGAAGTTCGACGTGGTGACGAAGCCCACGCCGTTCTCGAACAGCGCCGCGAGCAGGCGATGCAGGATCATGGCGTCGGTGATGTCCGCCACGTGGAATTCGTCGAAGCAGATCAGCTTGTACCGCTTCGAAATGCGCAGGCCGAGCTCGTCCAGCGGGTTGACGGTGCCCTGCAGTTCGGCCAGTTCGCGGTGAACTTCGCGCATGAACTCGTGGAAGTGCAGTCGCGTCTTGCGCCGCAGCGGCACCGCGTTGAAGAACAGATCCATCAGGAAGCTCTTGCCGCGCCCCACGCCGCCGTACATGTACACGCCGCGCGGAATCTCAGGGCGGCGGATGAGCTTCTTGAAGGCGTTGGAGCGCTGGGCCTTGTAGTCGGCCCATTCGCGCGCGCAGCGGTCGAGCGCGTCGACCGCGCGCAACTGCGCCGGGTCGCTGTGGAACCCGCGCCGGGCGAGTTCCGCTTCGTAGGCCTGTTTGACGCTCAAGAGATCAGAAGTTGAGCGTGCGCTTGTCGACGGCCAGCGCCGCTTCCTTGGTGGCTTCCGAGAGCGACGGATGGGCGTGGCAGATGCGCGCGATGTCTTCGCTGCTGGCCTTGAACTCCATCGCCACCACGGCCTCGGAAATCAGTTCGCTGACCTGCGGACCAACCATGTGCACACCCAGGATCTCGTCGGTCGTCGCATCCGCCAGGAACTTGACCATGCCCGTCGTGTCGCCCAGCGCGCGTGCGCGGCCATTGGCCAGGAAGGGGAAAGTGCCGGCCTTGTAGGCGCGGCCGCTGGCCTTCAGCTGCTGCTCCGTCTGGCCGACCCAGGCGATTTCGGGCGAGGTGTAGATCACCCACGGAATGGTGTTGAAGTTGACGTGGCCATGCTGGCCCGCGATCCGCTCCGCCACCGCAACGCCCTCTTCTTCGGCCTTGTGCGCCAACATCGGGCCGCGCACCACGTCGCCGATCGCCCACACGTTCGGCAGGTTGGTCTTGCACTCGTCGTCGACCGTGATGGCGCCACGCTCGTCGAGCTTCAGGCCGACGGCTTCCGGGTTCAGCCCGATGGTGTTGGCAACGCGGCCTATCGAGACGATCAGCTTGTCGACTTCCAGCGTCTGGGCTTCGCCCTTGGCCGTCGTGTAGGCGATGCTGACGCCCTTCTTGCCGGTCTTGATCTCGCCGACCTTCACGCCGAGCTCGATCTTCAGGCCCTGCTTGTCGAAAGCCTTCTTGGCTTCCTTGGCGATCTGTTCGTCGACCGCGCCGAGGAAGGTCGGCAAGCCTTCGAGCACGGTGACTTCGGCACCGAGGCGGCGCCAGACCGAACCCATCTCGAGCCCGATCACCCCGGCGCCGATCAGACCCAGCTTCTTCGGCACCGCGCCGACGCGCAGTGCGCCGTCGTTCGACAAAATGTTCTCTTCGTCGAAGGGCGTGCCGGGCAGCGCGCGCGCGTTGGAGCCGGTGGCGACGATGATGTGCTTGCCCGAAATGGTTTCTTCGACAGCGCCGGCAACCTTCAGTTCGTAGCCTGTGTCATTGGTCTTCACGAACGATGCGCGACCGTGGAAGAAGGTGATCTTGTTCTTCTTGAACAGGTACAGGATGCCGTCGTTGTTCTGCTTCACGACCTGGTCCTTGCGGGCCAGCATCTTGGCGATGTCGAGCGAAAGGCCCGCCACGTTGATGCCATGGTCCGCAAAGCTGTGGCCGGCGTGCTCGAAATGCTCCGACGATTGCAGCAGCGCCTTGGACGGTATGCATCCCACATTGGTGCAGGTGCCCCCCGGTGCCGGGCCGCCTTTGGCGTTCTTCCATTCGTCGACGCAGGCGGTGTTGAAGCCGAGCTGCGCCGCGCGGATCGCCGCGATGTAGCCGCCGGGGCCGCCACCGATCACGATGACGTCGAATTGCTTGATATCAGCCATCGTGTGTCCTCAGATATCGAAGAGCAGGCGCGACGGATCTTCCAGCGCTTCCTTCATCGCGACCAGGCCCAGCACGGCTTCGCGCCCGTCGATGATGCGGTGGTCGTAGCTCATCGCGAGGTAGTTCATCGGCCGGATGACGATCTGGCCGTTCTCGACCACGGCGCGGTCCTTGGTCGCGTGCACGCCCAGGATGGCCGACTGCGGCGGGTTGATGATGGGCGTCGACAGCATCGAGCCGAAGGTGCCGCCGTTGCTGATCGAGAACGTGCCGCCGGTCATGTCCTCGATGCCCAGCTTGCCCTCCTGGGCCTTCTTGCCGAACTCGGCGATCTTCTTCTCGATCTCGGCGAAGCTCATCTGGTCGGCGTTGCGCAGGATCGGCACGACCAGGCCGCGCGGCGAACCGACCGCGATGCCGATGTCGAAGTACCCGTGGTAGACGATGTCGTTGCCGTCGACCGAGGCGTTGATCACCGGGAACTTCTTGAGCGCGTGCACCGCGGCCTTCACGAAGAAGCTCATGAAGCCGATCTTCACGCCGTGTTCCTTGGTGAACACGTCCTGGAACTTCTTGCGCATGTCCATGACCGGGGCCATGTTGACCTCGTTGAAGGTGGTCAGGATCGCGTTGGTCGACTGCGATTGCAGAAGGCGCTCGGCAATCCGGGCGCGCAGCCGGCTCATCGGCACGCGCTGTTCCGGACGCTCGCCCAGATCCGGCGCGCCGGCTGGTGCGCTGACCTGCTGCAGGGCTGGCTTGGCGGCCGGAGCGGCCACGGCGGGTGCGGGGGCCGGTGCAGCCTTGGCGGTGGCGCCGGCGGCCACGGCGCCGAGCACGTCGCCCTTGGTGACGCGGCCGTCCTTGCCCGAGCCGGCCACATCGCCGGTGCCCAGGTTGTTGTCGGCCAGCAGCTTGGCAGCCGCGGGCATCGCGACGTCGGACTTCGAGCCGCCGGCGCCAGACGCAGCCGCGGCTGCGGGCGCCGGTGCCGGTGCGGGCGCAGCCGCGGCAGGTGCCGCTGCGGCAGCAGGCGCCGCGGCGCCGGCCTTGCCTTCGGTGTCGATCTTTGCGATCAACTGTTCGGCCAGAACGGTCGCGCCATCGGGCTGGATGATCTCGGCGAGCACGCCGGCCGCCGGCGCGGGGACTTCGAGCACGACCTTGTCGGTCTCGATCTCGATCAGGATCTCATCGACGGCGATGGCGTCTCCGACCTTCTTCTTCCAGTTCAGCATGGTGGCCTCGGCCACGGATTCGGACAGCTGGGGGACTTTGACTTCTACGATAGACATTTGAGTTGTGCTCCGCTTCGTGCGCTTCTGAGTTGTGTCGTGAGTGAAATTACTTGGTCAGCACGAAGCCCTTGAGCTTGCCGAACGCGCCGTCGACCAGCGCCTTTTGCTGTTCCTGATGCAGGTGCGAGTAGCCGGCCGCGGGCGAGGCCGAGGCGGCACGACCCGAATACCCGAGCTTCTGGCCTTCGGACATGTTCTCGTGGATGTAGTGCTGCACGAAGAACCAGGCACCCTGGTTCTGCGGCTCGTCCTGCGCCCACACCACGTCGACCAGGTTCGGGTACTTCTTGAGTTCGGCACCGAAAGCCTTGTGCGGGAACGGATAGAGCTGCTCGACGCGGATGATTGCCACATCTTCGCTGCCACGCTCTTCGCGCTTCTTGGCCAGGTCGTAGTAGACCTTGCCAGAGCACGCGATCACGCGCTTGACCTTGTCGGCCTTCAGTTCCTTGCTGTCGGGGATCACGGTCTGGAAGCCACCCTTGGTGAACTCGGACAGCGGCGAGGTCGCGTCCTTGTTTCGCAGCAGCGACTTCGGCGTCATGATGATCAGCGGCTTGCGCAGGTTGCGTACCATCTGGCGACGCAGCAGGTGGAAGATCTGACTGGCCGTGGTCGGTTGGCAGACCTGCATGTTGGTGTCGGCCGACAGCTGCATGAAACGCTCGATGCGCGCCGAGCTGTGTTCCGGACCCTGGCCTTCGTAGCCGTGCGGCAGCATCAGCGTGATGCCGTTGACGCGGCCCCACTTGACTTCGCCCGAGGCGATGAACTGGTCGATCACGACCTGAGCGCCGTTGACGAAGTCGCCGAACTGCGCTTCCCAGATCACGAAGGTGTTCGGGTCGTTCGAGGCGTAGCCGTATTCGAAGGCCAGCACGGCTTCTTCGGACAGGATCGAGTCGATCAC
>SEGN01000667.1 GCA_004211245.1 Variovorax sp. | reverse complement strand
GAGCGCCTCGAACTGCAGCGCCGTCACGCGGGCGTTCGCCTTGCCGACGTCTCGCGGCGCGATCTGTGCCGCGCGCAGGGCCTTCGACGGGTCCGCGCCATAACGTGCGTAGCCCTGCACGACCGCTTGCACAAAGGCCATCGGGGTGGCGGCGCGGCCGGGCTTGAGGAAGGCGGGTGCGGTCATGGCAAAGTGGCATGGAGCTGGCGCAATTTGCAACCATTGTGGCGGCAAATGCGCCAGGCGCGGGCGTAAGCTGCGGCTTTTGCGCGCGTTGCAGCCTCGTGGCGCGGCGCGCGACGCCCCTCAGAGGAGACAACCCCCATGCCCGCACCGAGCCTTCCCGGTTTGAACTTCGACCTCGGCGACACCGTCGATTCCCTGCGCGAGGCCATCGACGACTTCGCGCACCACGAGATCACGCCGCGCGCCGCCGAGATCGACCGCGACAACCTGTTCCCGCACGACCTTTGGAAGAAGCTCGGCGACCTCGGCCTGCACGGCATGACCGTGAAGGAAGAGTACGGCGGCACCGAACTCGGCTACCTCGCGCACATCGTCGCGATGGAAGAGGTCTCGCGCGCCTCGGCTTCGGTCGGCCTGTCGTACGGCGCACATTCCAACCTGTGCGTGAACCAGATCCATCGCAACGGGAGCGAGGCACAGAAGCAGAAGTACCTGCCCAAGCTGGTGAGCGGCGAGCATGTCGGCGCGTTGGCCATGAGCGAACCCAATGCTGGCTCCGACGTCGTGAGCATGAAGCTGCGGGCCGAGAAGAAGGGCGACCGCTACGTGCTCAACGGCGGCAAGATGTGGATCACCAACGGCGGCGACGCCGACACGCTGGTCATCTACGCCAAGACCGAACCCGAGATGGGCGCACGCGGCATGACCGCCTTCATCGTCGAGAAGGGGTTCAAGGGCTTCAGCGCCGGCACCAAGCTCGACAAGCTGGGCATGCGCGGCAGCAACACGTACCCGCTCTTCTTCGACAACTGCGAAGTGCCCGAGGAAAACGTGCTGGGCGGGGAAGGCATGGGCGCCAAGGTGCTGATGAGCGGCCTCGACTACGAACGCGCCGTTCTATCGGGCGGCCCGCTGGGCATCATGGCCGCGTGCATGGACGCGGTGAT
>SEGN01000666.1 GCA_004211245.1 Variovorax sp. | reverse complement strand
GCCGTGTTGCCCTGGATGCTCACCGGCGAGCCGGCCAGCCGCACGCCGCCCTCGCCTTCGAGGTAGATGCCGTTGGCCACGAGGATGCCGTTCTTCGCGCTGCCGATGCCGGCCGTCTGGTTGTAGCCGCCGCCGGTGCGCACGTCGTTCGCGGTGTTGTTGGCGATGGTGATCGGGCTGCCCGTGACGCTCGCGTCGCGGTAGCCCGCCAGCGCGTTGACCAGCGCCGTGCCGCCGATGGCGCCGACGTTGCTCGCGCGGTTGCCGGCCACCGAGATCGGCGACGACGCATCGACCCGAACATTCTGGTAGAGCACCACGGCATTGGTGGCGGCCCGCGCCACGCTGCTCTCGCTGAACACGCTGCCGGGGCCGGCCATGGAACTGGCACCGGTCGACACCTGCGACGCCGTGTTGTTCGACACGGTCACGGCGGCTGACAGGCGCGACCCGCCGCCCTCGCCCTTCTCGACGCTCACGCTGTTGGCAACGAGCTTGCCGCCCTGTGCCGACAGATCACGGCCGGTGTTGCCCGACAGCGCGATCGATCCCGCATCGACCGTGGAGCCGAACACCCCCAGGCTGTTGACCAGCGCCATTGCGTTCTGCTTGCTGGAGAACAGCAGGCCGCCACCGGCGCTGCCTTCGAAGCCGGTGGCACGCACGTTGTCGGCGGTGTTTCCGGAGATGGTGAGCGTGCTGTTCTGCACGCGGCCGTCGCTCACGAGCGCGCTGTTGGCGGCCGCGAGGCCGCCCGAGCCCTGGACGCTGCGCGCGGTGTTGCCCGTGATGGTGACGGGCGCGTTCTGCAAGTTGGCGTTGCTGTCGAGCGCCAGGCTGTTGGCCAGCGCACGGCCATTGCGCTCGAACGAGCCCACCGCCCCGCCGCCGATGCTGCCGCTGCCGCCCGATGTGTGAATGTCGTTGGCCGTGTTGCCGCTGACGGTGATGTTGCTGCCTTGAGTGGTCGATTGCTGCAGCCAGATGCTGTTGGCCGCTGCGGCGCCGCCCATGGCCTGAACCTTGTCGGCGGTGTTGCCGGTGAGCGTGTGGCGGGTCGCACCTTTCACATCGCCCTGCTGGACCGACACGCTGTTGGCGAGCGCCGAGGCCGAGCGGGTCACGTCGGCCAG
>SEGN01000665.1 GCA_004211245.1 Variovorax sp. | reverse complement strand
CGCGCGTCGAAGCTCGGTGACCTCGGGCCCTACGGCAAGCAGGTCATCATGTTCTACACGCAGACCAAGACCATCACCGCGCGCTGGTTCGACGACAGCACGGTGAGCCAGGGCGTCAATACCACCATCAGCCTCAAGTAACCTCGGCTGAATGGACTTCGAACTCTCCGAAGAGCAGCGCGCCTTTGCCCACACCGCCCGCGATTTCGCGCTGAGCGAATTCGCGCCGCATGCGGCGCGCTGGGATGCCGAGGCGATCTTCCCGAAGGAAGCGATCGCCAAGGCAGGCGAGCTCGGCTTCTGCGGCCTCTATGCGCCGGAAAGCATCGAGGGCCTGGCGCTGCCGCGCCTCGATGCCACGCTGGTGTTCGAGGAAATGGCGGCGGTCGACCCGTCGACCACCGCCTTCATCACGATCCACAACATGGCGACCTGGATGCTCGGCACCTGGGGCACCGAGGCCGTGCGGCAGCGCTGGGGCGCCGAGCTCACGAGCGGACGCAAGCTCGCTTCGTACTGCCTCACCGAACCCGGCGCCGGTTCGGATGCAGGGTCGCTGAAGACCCGCGCCGAACTGCAGGGCGGCGAGTACGTCATCAACGGCGGCAAGGCCTTCATCTCGGGCGCCGGCGCGACCGACGTGCTGGTGCTGATGGCACGCACCGGCGGCGGCGGCGCGGGCGGCATCTCGGCGCTGGCCGTGCCGGCCGACGCGCCGGGCGTGAGCTACGGCAAGAAGGAACACAAGATGGGCTGGAACAGCCAGCCCACGCGCACCATCGCCTTCGACAACGTGCGGGTTCCGGCAGACCACCTGCTCGGCAGCGAAGGCGAGGGCTTTCGCATCGCGATGAAGGGGCTGGACGGCGGCCGCATCAACATCGCGACCTGCTCGGTCGGCGCGGCGCAGGGCGCACTCGACGCGGCGCGCCGTTACCTGCACGAGCGCCAGCAGTTCGGCAAGCCGCTGGCTGCCAACCAGGCGCTGCAGTTCAAGCTCGCCGACATGGCGACCGAACTGGTGGCCGCGCGGCAGATGGTGCGCATGGCCGCGAGCAAGCTCGATGCGGCGCACCCCGACGCGAGCACCTATTGCGCGATGGCCAAGCGCTTCGCCACCGATGCCGGCTTCAA
>SEGN01000206.1 GCA_004211245.1 Variovorax sp. | reverse complement strand
GACCGCTTGAAACGCATGATCAACGCGAGCGGCTTCAAGGTCTGGCCGGCCGAGGTCGAACTGCTGATGTTCCGCAACCCCGCGATCCAGGAGGCCTGCGTCATCTCGATGAAAGACGCCTACCGCGGCGAATCGGTCAAGGCCATCGTCGTGCTGCGCCCCACGCACAAGGACACCACCGAGCAGCAGATCATCGACTGGTGCCGCGAGAACATGGCCGTCTACAAGATCCCGCGCAAGGTGCAGTTCGTCGATGCGCTGCCGAAGAGCGGGAGCGGGAAGGTGATGTGGCGGTTGTTGCAGGAGGCGGAGGAAAAGCCGGTCTGATCGGAGTGGCGACACCAACGGACGGAGGCGCAGCCGGCAACCAGCCGCGGCTTTTTTGGACAGGCGGTTGCGCCGGCAAATTGCTACGGATCTCCGCGAGCGCCCGCCGTCAACCGAGCGCTGGGAGCAACGCGTCCAGCTGCCCGAACTGCTCGAGCAGCCCATCGGTGCTCCCGATGTTGCGGTCGAGCGATTCCTTTGTCGGGTAGAGCTCGGAGAACGTCAGGTGCGTCCGGCCGTCCTTTTCGTCGAACGTCACCGTGGTCACGGCGCCATCTTCGCTTTCCTCGTTCGTCCAGGACAGGCGCGACGGGGGCGTGACCTCGATGTACTTGCCGAAGAATGCCATCGTCTTCGAGTTGCCGAGGTCGAACACGAGGCGGTAGGTGCCGCCCACGCGCACGTCCTGGTCCAGGGACAACAGCACCAGGCAGCTTGACTTCGGCACCCACCACTGCCTGAACAATTCGGGCCGCGTCCAGGCCTCGAACACCAAGCGCGCGGGCGCGTCGAAGATGCGCCTGACGACGACTTCGCGGTCTGATTTGCGCTGTGCCGACGTGGGATGTTTCGTGCCCACCGTCTCACTTCTTTTGCCCATCGCCTCTCTCCTTGCGTTTCAGTCCCTCGACGACCTTGTCCAGCGCGTCAAAGCGTCATGTTCCACAGGTCGCGCCCGGGGGCGTGGCCTTGCCGTGGCCAACGATCGCGACGATCAGCGTGAGCAGGTTGCGCAGCAGTCCCGACATCTTCAGGACTCTTCCTTGCCCGGCACATCCGCCACCACGCGCGCATTGCGCTGGAAGCTCCAGTACGCACTGGCCCAGTCCATCAGCACCACCAGCCGGTTGCGAAAGCCGATCAGGAAGTAGGCGTGCGCGAACAGCCAGAACAGCCAGGCGAGCCGCCCGCTGAAGCGCAGCGGCCCGAACGGCGTGCCGAGGTCGACCACGGCTGAGTTGCGCCCGATGGTGGCGAGGTTGCCGTAGTCGGCATACCGGAACGGCACGGTCGGCCGGCCTGCGATGCGGCGCAGGATGTTGGCCGCCGCGGCACGGCCCATCTGCTTGGCGCCGGGTGACACGCCGGGCACCGGCTTCGGCGCCTTGCCGGGCGCATGACTCATCGCGGCGGCCAGGTCGCCGACCACGCTGACCTCCGCATGGCCGGCCAGGCTCAGATCGGGTTCGACCCTGATGCGCCCGGCACGGTCGCACTCGACACCGGTCGCGTCGCCGAGCATGCGCCCCAGTGGCGAGGCGGCCACGCCGGCCGCCCACACGATGCAGTGGCTGTCGATTCGCACACTGCCGCCATCCGTGTCGGCCTGAAGTCCGGCCTGATCGATGGCCGTCACCCTGGTGTTCAGCCGCACTTCGACGCCGAGCTTTTCGAGTTGCTCCAGCGCCTTCCCGCTCAGGCTTTCGGGCATGGCCTGCAGCACGCGCGGCCCGCCTTCGATCAGCAGGATCCGGGCGCTGCCCGGATCGATGCGGCGGAACTCGCCCGACAGTGTGTGGCGTGCGATCTCGGCCAGCGTGCCGGCCATCTCGACGCCTGTCGGGCCGGCGCCGATCACGCAGAAGGTGAGCAGGGCACGGCGGCGTGCCGGGTCGGGTTCGCTCTCGGCCGACTCGAACGACATCAGGACGCGGCGGCGGATGTCGAACGCGTCGGCCAGCGTCTTCAGGCCCGGCGCCACTGGCGCCCATTCGTCGTGGCCGAAGTAGCTGTGGGTGGCGCCGGCGGCCACGATCAGGTGGTCGTAGCCGATGCGCGTGCCGTTCATCAACTGCACTTCGCGCGTCGCGGCCGAAATGCCGATCACCTCGGCCAGCAGCGTGGTGATGTTCGCCTGGCCGCGAAACAGCGAGCGCACCGGCGCGGCGATCGAGGGCGCAGCCAGCCCGGCGGTCGCCACCTGGTAGAGCAGCGGCTGGAACAGGTGGTGGTTGGTCTTCTCGATCACCGTGATGTCGACCTTGGCGCGCTGCAGCGCCCGCGCCGCCTCCAGACCGCCGAAGCCGCAGCCGATGATGACGACCCGCGCGCGGGGGGAGGACGGGTCGTCGGTGCTCATGTCGGCGATTATCAGCGTCGCTGTCACCCAAGAGGGTGCGCGGATTTGTCCTACGAGCAGCGATTGCGCCAATCGGCTACAACCTTGGTTTGCGCAGACATGGAGACCGCATGATTCAGGACAAGCCGCTTGCACAGGCGGCGGGCACGCTGCGTGAGCGGTACCGTGCGGTGCGCGCGCACAGCCTTGCGCTGGCCGCGCCACTCTCCGCCGAAGACCAGTGCATCCAGTCGATGCCGGACGCCAGTCCGACCAAGTGGCATCTCGCCCACACCACCTGGTTCTTCGAGACCGTGCTGCTGCAGCCGCATGCGGACGGCTACCGGCCTTTCGACACCCGCTTCCACTACCTTTTCAACTCCTATTACGAAGCGCTCGGGCCACGCCACCCGCGTCCGCAACGAGGGCTGCTGACGCGGCCCTCGGTCGACGAGGTCAAGGCGTATCGCGCACACGTCGATGCGGCGGTGCTCGCGTTGCTCGATCAGGAGGCGATCGACGACGCGGTTGCCGCCATCGTCACGCTGGGCCTGCACCACGAGCAACAGCACCAGGAACTGCTGGTCACCGACATCCTGCATGCGCTCTCGTGCAACCCCTTGCTGCCCGCCTATCGGCCTGCACCGGGGCCGTCGCTGCGGCTGGCTGCCGTGCCTGCGCCGGTGCGCTGGCTGGCGCACGCGGGCGGCCTGGCACAGGCAGGACACGAGGGTGAGGGCTTTGCCTTCGACAACGAGACGCCGCGCCATCAGGTGCTGCTGCAACCGTTCGAGATCGCGGACCGTCTGGTGAGCTGTGGCGACTATGCGCAGTTCATCGCCGACGGTGGCTACCAGCGTGCGGACCTCTGGCTGTCGGACGGCTGGGCCGCGGTGCAGGCACAAGGCTGGCGCAGTCCCGCCTACTGGCTCGCACCCGACGACCCGCGACTCGTGGCGCAGTCCGGCGGCCATGCCGCGTCCGGCTGGCAGGTGTTCGGCGTGCATGGGCTGCGGCCGCTGGAGCCTGAAGCCCCGGTGTCGCAATTGAGTTTCTACGAGGCCGCGGCGTACGCGGAGTGGGCCGGGGCACGGTTGCCGACCGAGTTCGAGTGGGAGGTGGCGAGCGCATTGCCGGGCTTCACCCAGGCCACCGGCCAGGTCTGGCAATGGACGCGCTCTTCGTACGATCCGTACCCCGGCTTCCGGCCGCTGCCGGGCATCGCGGCCGAGTACAACGGCAAGTTCATGGTCGGACAGCTGGTGCTGCGCGGGGGCAGCTCGGCCACACCCGATGGCCATACGCGTGCGAGCTATCGCAACTTCTTTCCGCCGGCCGCGCGCTGGCAATTCACCGGGCTGCGGCTCGCGCGGGACCTCTGAACATGCGCAATCCTTCCTTCACCATCGACACCCCGCCTGCGGCGCTCGAAGTCGACCAGTCCGCCTTCGCCTGCGACGTGCTTGCGGGGCTCGCGCGGCGGCCGCGCAGCATTCCGCCCAAGTATTTCTACGACGCGCAGGGTTCGGCCCTGTTCGACCGCATCTGCGAGCTGCCCGAGTACTACCCGACCCGCACCGAGCTGCGCATCCTGACGGAGCGGGCCGCGGAGATCGCGCACCACATCGGGCGTGGCGCCGAGATCGTCGAGTTCGGCGCCGGCTCGCTCACCAAGGTGCGGCTGCTGCTGGGTGCGCTCGAAGCGCCGCAGCGCTACCTGCCGATCGACATCTCGGGCGAGCATCTGGAAAGCGCCGCGGCCCGCCTGCGCGCCGACCATCCGGGCTTGGCGGTGCAGCCGATCGTGGCCGACTACACGCAGCCGTTCGCCCTGCCGGCGGTGGCGCCGGGCGGGCGACGGGTCGGCTTCTTCCCCGGTTCCACGCTCGGCAACTTCGATCCCGAGGAGGCGCTGTCCTTTCTGCGCAGCGCCGCGCGCATGCTCGAAGGCGGCGGCCTGCTGATCGGTGTCGACCTCATCAAGGACCCCGCGTTGCTCCATGCGGCGTACAACGATGCGCAGGGCGTCACGGCGGCCTTCAATCTCAATCTGCTGCACCGCGCAAACGCCGAGCTCGGCGCCGACTTTGATCCCGCCCGATTCGCGCATGCGGCGTTCTACAACGCGCCGCTGCAGCGCATCGAGATGCACCTGGTCAGCCGGCGTGCGCAGACGGTCAACGTGCTGGGCGAGCGCTTTTCGTTCGTCGAGGGCGAGACCATCCACACCGAGAATTCGCACAAGTTCAGCATCGACGGGCTGCGTGCGCTGGCCGCCCGGGCCGGCTTCGGCATCGGCCCGGTGTGGACCGATCCCGAGCGATTGTTCAGCGTGCACTGGCTTCCCGTCGCGGCGGCACAATAAGGGGCTGCCCGCGTCGCGGGCGCCCCGGAGAATCCCCATGAAAGCAACCTGGAACGGCGCCACCATCGCCGAGAGCGACGACACGGTCGTGGTCGAAGGCAATCACTACTTCCCGATGAGTTCGCTCAACCGCGACCACGTCACCTTCAGCAATCACAAGACCACCTGCCCGTGGAAAGGCTCGGCCAGCTACTATTCTCTGCTGGTCAACGGCGAACTCAATGCCGACGCCGCCTGGTATTACGCCGACCCGAAGCCCGAGGCCGACGAGATCCGCGACCGCGTCGCGTTCTGGAAGGGCGTGAAAGTCGCACCGTAGTGCGGGCATGAGCGAGTTCAGCCCCCGCTACGTCACGCCCGACCAACTCGCCACCGCCCTGCGCGAAGACGGCTATGCCGTGCTCAGCCCGCAGGGCGTGGCCGACTGGCTCGGCAGGCCCCTGGCGCAGCTCGACGCACTCCACCCCGACTGGGACGGGCTGCCGCCGGACGAATACCTCAAGGACGGTGGCCGCTATCGACAGCGGCGCCACGCCTGCTTCACGGTGGACGGCCACGACCTGCAGCAGGTGCCGCATCGCGCGCATTGGCAACCGGTGGAGTACAACGCGCTGCATGGCGGCATGCAGCGCTGGTTCGCACCGATGGAAGCCGCCACCGTGGTGCAGCCTGTCTGGCAGCAGTTGATGCGCAGCCTGGCCGCAACCGCCAGCGCCTTGCGCGGGTCGCAGCCGTGGTTCGTCGAAGCGCACCAGTTCCGCATCGACACGGCGGGCGGCATCGGCCG
>SEGN01000664.1 GCA_004211245.1 Variovorax sp. | reverse complement strand
TGCGAGAGGATGGACGCCATGCCGGCGCGGTACATCTTCTTGTTGATCTTCTGCGTGAAGTTTTCGTCAGGCATGTTCGGGAAAATCCGGCCACCCCCGCGCCACAGCGGCGAGGACGTCATACCGGCGCGGGCGCGGCCCGTTCCCTTTTGCTTGAACGGCTTCTTGGTCGAATGCTTGACCTGCTCGCGGTCCTTCTGGGCGCGCGTGCCCTGGCGGGCATTGGCCTGGAATGCAACGACGATCTGGTGAACCAGGTCTTCGTTGTAGTCGCGGCCGAACACGGTCTCGGGTGCGTCGTACTTCGACGATGCCTGGCCTTGTTCGTTCAGGAGTTCGAGTTCCATTACTTCGCTCCTTCAGCCGCTTGCGGCTTGGCCTTCACGGCCGGGCGCACGGTGACGAAGCCACCCTTGGAGCCCGGGATCGCGCCACGGATCAACAACAGCTGGCGAGCTTCGTCGATGCGGAACACGTCGAGGTTTTGCGTGGTCACGGTGACGTCGCCGAGGTGGCCCGTCATGCGCTTGCCCGGGAACACACGGCCCGGATCCTGCGCCATACCGATGGAACCCGGCACGTTGTGCGAACGGCTGTTGCCGTGCGACGCGCGCTGCGAGCTCATGTTGTGACGCTTGATGGTGCCAGCGAAGCCCTTGCCGATGGAAGTGCCCTGCACGTCCACCTTCTGGCCGACCGCGAACACGCTGCCCGCGGCGATCACGCCACCGGCCTTGTGCTGACCGGCCGTGTCGGCGGTCACGCGGAATTCCTGGATGATTTCACCGGCTTCGACACCCGCCTTGGCGAGGTGGCCGGCTTGCGGCTTCGTCACGCGCGATGCCTTGCGCGAGCCGAACGTCACCTGAAGTGCGTCGTAGCCGTCAGTCTCTTGCGACTTGATCTGGGTCACGCGGTTGTTGGACACATCCACCACCGTGACAGACTCATTTGTTTTCTCCAAAAATGGAAGTCTTCTTCCGCCGCTGCCACTTCAATTGGCGACAGCGTTGGCTTCGACCCCGCGAGAGGAAAAAGCCACGGAAAAAGGTTGATAAGACCCGTCCTGACTGCATCCTGATGGACGCACGAAAGGCAGAGCCAGCGATTATAGCCCGCAGCGCCGCATTCTTGCAACGGGCAGCGCCAAACGACAAGGCCTGCCGGCATTTCTGCAGGCAGGCCCTCGAAGAATCCGGAAACGTCGGATTACTGCAGCTTGATTTCGACGTCGACGCCCGCGGGCAAATCGAGCTTCATCAACGCGTCGACGGTCTTGTCGGTCGGGTCGACGATGTCCATCAGGCGCTGGTGCGTGCGGATCTCGAGCTGGTCGCGCGAGGTCTTGTTGACGTGCGGCGAACGCAGGATGTCGAAACGCTTCATGCGGGTCGGCAGGGGCACCGGGCCCTTGACGATCGCACCGGTGCGCTTGGCTGTGTCCACGATTTCAGCGGCCGACTGGTCGATGAGCTTGTAGTCGAACGCCTTCAGGCGGATACGGATCTTTTGCTTGGTGGCCATGATGCTTCCTTATCAGGCGAGGATCTTTGCCACGACGCCCGAGCCGACGGTCTTGCCGCCTTCGCGGATGGCGAAGCGCAAGCCCTCTTCCATCGCGATCGGGTTGATCAGCTTCACCGTGATGCTCACG
>SEGN01000205.1 GCA_004211245.1 Variovorax sp. | reverse complement strand
CGCGGCTTCGACATCTTCGACGCGACCTGTCCGCTGGTCACCAAGGTGCATGTCGAGGTGGCCAAGCTCGCCAAAGAGGGCTACGAATTCATCATGATCGGCCACAAGGGGCATCCCGAAGTCGAGGGCACGATGGGGCAGCTGTCGAGCGGCATCCATCTGGTCGAGGACGTGGCCGACGTGGCCACGGTCCGTCCGGCCCAGACCGACAAGTTGGCGGTCGTCACCCAGACCACGCTGAGCGTGGACGATGCGGCCGAAATCGCGGCCGCGGTGCGCGCGCGCTTTCCCAAGGTGCGAGAGCCCAAGCAGCAGGACATCTGCTACGCCACGCAGAACCGGCAGGACGCGATCAAGATCATGAGCCCGCAGGTCGACCTCGTCATCGTGGTCGGCAGCCCGACCAGCTCCAACAGCAACCGCCTGCGCGAGCTCGCGCAGCGCCTCGGCACCGAAAGCCACATGGTGGACTCGGCCGATGAACTCCAGGCCGAATGGTTCGAAGGCAAGGGCCGTGTGGGGCTGACCGCCGGCGCCTCCGCACCCGAAGTGCTCGTGCGCGAGGTGATCGAGCGCGTGAAGGCCCTCGGCGCGGTGTCGGTGCGCAAGATGGACGGCATCGAGGAAACCATCAAATTCCCGTTGCCGAAGGGCCTGAAACTCGACGACATGCCGCCACCGGGGCATATCTCTTGAACGGCCCCGTCGTCGACTGGCGCGCCGACATCGAGGCCGCGGCGCAACGCCTGCACGGGCGCGCGGCGCACTTCGTGCGCGAGACACCGCTGTGGAAGCTGCCGGCCACCGCGCTCGGGGTCGATGACGTCGCACCGGACGTCGAGGTCTGGCTGAAGCTGGAGCATCTGCAGACCGGCGGCAGTTTCAAGGCGCGCGGCATGATGAACCGGCTGCTCGCCAACGACATCCCCGCCAGCGGCGTCATCGTCGCCTCCGGGGGCAACGCCGGCATCGCCACCGCCGCCGCGGCCCGCGCGCTCGGCGTGCGCTGCGAGGTGTTCCTGCCTGGCGTGTCGCCCGAAGCCAAGCGCGCCAGGCTGCGCGCGCTGGGGGCCGAGGTGGTGGTCGTCGGCGAGGTGTATTCCGACGCGCTGGCCGCCTGCGAGGCACGCCAGCGCGAGACCGGCGCATTGATGACCCATGCCTACGACCAGCCCGAAGTGGTGGCGGGGGCCGGCACGCTGGGCCGCGAGATCGAACAGCAGGGCGGCCTGCCGGATTCGGTGCTGGTCAGCGTGGGCGGTGGCGGCCTGATCGGCGGGCTGGCCGCTTGGTTCGGGCAGCGCAGCCGCGTCGTGGCGCTGGAGCCCGAGCGTGCGCCGACGCTGTTCGCTGCGCGCAAGGCGGGCGCGCCGATCGACGTGGATGTGGGGGGCGTGGCAGCCGATTCGCTCGGCGCCAGGCGCATCGGCGCGCTGTCCTGGGACATCACGCAGCGACAAGTGCGCGACGCGCTGCTGCTGACGGACGGGGCCATCCGGACCGCGCAGCTCTGGCTCTGGAAGGAATTCAAGCTGGCCGTCGAACCGGCGGCGGCCCTGCCGCTGGCCGCGCTGCAAAGTGGCGCCTATGTGGCCCGGCCCGGCGAGAAAGTGTGCCTGGTCGTCTGCGGCGCCAATGTCGACCCGGCCAGCCTGACCCGCTGACTACTTCTCGCAGTTGACCATCCACGGCACGCCGAATTTGTCTTCGAGCATGCCGAACCCGACCGCCCAGAACTGCGGGCCGTAGGGCATCGTCACCTTGCCGCCCGCCGCAAGCGCGTCGAACAGCCTGCGGCCTTCGTCCACGTCGCCGGCCTGCACCGACAGCGAAAAGCCGTGGTAGCCCGTGAAGGGCATGCCGGGCGGCATGTCCGAGCCCATGATCTGGTGGCCGTGCGCCTCGAAGGTGGCATGCATCACCTTGTCCTTGTAGTCGGCCGGCGTCTGTGCGCCCATCGGACTTTCGCCGAAGCTCATGCTGAAGATCGTCTTGCCGCCGAGCGCCTGTTCGTAGAACGCGAATGCCTGTGCGCAGTTGCCGTCGAAGCTCAAATACGCTTGCATGAATGTCTCCTCGAGGTGTGGGAAAGGCGGATGGTAGCGCCGCCTAAAATCGGTCGATGCTCGATATCACACTGTTACGCAAGGATCTGGCTTCGGCCGTGGCCCGCCTCGAAACGCGCAAGAAGAACCAGCCTTACCTCGACGTCGCGGCCTTCACCGCGCTCGAAGCCGAGCGCAAGGTGCTGCAGGTCCGCACCGAAGAACTGCAGGCCCGCCGCAACACGCTGAACAAGCAGATCGGCCCGCTGAAGGCGAAGGGAGCAGCCGCCGCCGCCGACGTGCAGGCGCTGATGACCGAAGTGAACGCGCTCAAGGCAGAACAGGAGTCGCAGGCCGGTCGCCTCGACGCCATCCAGCCCGAACTGCAGGCACTGCTGCTCGCCGTGCCCAACCTGCCGCATGCGAGCGTGCCGGTCGGCGAGGACGAGCACGGCAACCTCGAGGTGCGGCGGTGGAGCCCGCAGGGCGGTGCGGGCGCTGCGGCCACTGCGCTGCCGTTCGCGCCGAAGGACCACGTCGACCTCGGCGAACCGCTCGGCCTCGACTTCGGCATGGGTGCCAAGCTGTCGGGCTCGCGCTTCAGCGTCATGAAGGGGCCGATCGCGCGGCTGCACCGCGCGCTCGCCCAGTTCATGGTCGACCTGCAGACGCAGCAGCACGGCTACACCGAGTGCTACGTGCCCTACATCGTCAACGCGGCGTCGTTGAGCGGCACCGGCCAGTTGCCGAAGTTCGAAGGCGACCTCTTTGCCGCGAAGAAGGGCGGCCAGGAGGGCGAGCCGGCACCCGATCATTCGGCCCTCTACCTCATCCCGACCAGTGAAGTGCCGCTGACCAACTTCGTGCGCGACGAGGTGGTGGCCGAATCGGCGCTGCCGATCAAGCTCACGGCCCACACGCCCTGCTTTCGCTCGGAGGCCGGCAGCGCGGGACGCGACACGCGCGGCATGATCCGCCAGCACCAGTTCGACAAGGTCGAGATGGTGCAGATCACGCACCCCGACAAAAGCTACGAGGCGCTCGAAGCGATGACCGGCCATGCCGAGGCGGTTCTGCAGGCGCTCGAGCTGCCGTACCGCGTGGTGCTGCTGTGCACCGGCGACATGGGCTTCGGCGCCACCAAGACCTACGACCTGGAGGTATGGCTGCCAGCGCAGAACACGTACCGGGAGATCAGTTCGGTGTCCAACTGCGAGGCCTTCCAGGCGCGCCGCCTGCAAGCCCGCTTCAAGAATGCCCAGGGCAAGAACGAGCTGGTGCACACGCTCAACGGTTCGGGGCTGGCGGTCGGTCGTGCGCTGGTCGCGGTGCTCGAAAACCACCAGTGCGAGGACGGCTCGATCAACGTGCCCGCAGCACTGCGGCCGTACATGGGCGGGCTTGCGGTATTGCGTGCCTGAGCGGCACAAAAAGCGCCGGAAATGCCTGCTAGAATCGCAGGCTCGACAGACATCCCGGGAGAGGTGGCAGAGTGGTCGAATGTACCTGACTCGAAATCAGGCGTACGGAAACGTACCGAGGGTTCGAATCCCTCCCTCTCCTCCAGAAGCAGCGCCGGAAGCGGCCGCGGACGGCCTAGAGCCCAAGAGAATCCACGCTCTTGGGCTTTTTTGTTGTCAACTTTGTCTGGCACTGTCATTGGACGGTTGACCCGGGAATGGAGGGCGCATTCCGATCAAGCTGCAGATCCCCTGCACGGCCACCGCCGACCCGATCATTTCCCCAGCATTCCGAACCCTATGCCTGAAACCCTTGAAGCGCTGATGAGCGATTACCGAGCGAACTACTCCCAGGAGGTTCGTGATCTCGCCGAGACTTTTTGCGGATCGACCACCCGCCTGAGCGTGCAGGGCGAGACCGCGCCGAGGCCGCTGACGGCGGAGTTCCTTCGACAGGCCGATGCGCATGGCATCGATGGCGAGGTTCTGGCCCGGGCGGTGGCGCACTACACCCGGATCGAGGCGCTGGCCGAAGAGCGAGCCCGGCGCGGCTGACGTCTCGAACCGGGGGCCGGATGACGGCGGGAAGGGCCCCGGCTACGCCTGCATCACCTTGTCGGGCGTCATCGGCGTGCTGCGCACCCTCTGTCCGGTGGCGTGGAAGATGGCATTGCACACCGCTGCCGCCACGCCGACGATACCGATCTCGCCCACCCCCTTGGCGCCCAGCCGGCTGACGACCCGGTCGTCTTCCTCGACGAAGATCACATCGATGTCGTGGATGTCCGCGTTCACCGCGACGTGGTATTCGCTCATGTTGTGGTTCATGAACCGGCCCAGACGGTGGTCTGCATGGGTTTCCTCATGGAGCGCCTGGCTGATCCCCCAGACCACGGCACCGGTCACCTGGCTGCGCGCGGTCTTGGCGCTCATGATGCGGCCCGCGGCGATGGCGCTGACCACCCGTGTCACTCGCACCGTGCCGAGCAATTCGTCGACCCGCACCTCGCAGAAGACGGCCGAATGGGTGGCGCGCACGTATTTCTTCTGCTTGAGCAGGTGGGGCAGCAGGAGGTACTTTTCCTCGACGCTGGCCTCGCCGGCAGCAGCGAGGATGTCGGTCAGGCGCACGGCATCGGAAGGCCGATTCCGGCGTCGGACCGTGCCATCGGCAAACTCCACTTCGCTCCAGCGGGCCCGTGCCAGCGGCGAGCCTTCGACGGCCTGCGCCATCTTGAGCAGCCGCTTCTGCAGCTTCTCGCACACGCCTTCCACGGCAGAGCCGACCGTTGTCACGTGCGAGGAGCCCCCTTCGATCGGTGCGACCGGCAGCGTGGAGTCCCCGAGCTGGAACCGCACCTGCTCCATCGGCAGGCCCATGGCGGCGGCGGCGATCTGCGCCATCACCGTGTAGGTGCCGGTACCGATGTCCGTTGCCGCGCTGCTCACGACCAGTTGGCCGTCGGCATGCAGGACAGCGCTGGCCCGGGCAAACATCTGCATCGCGTCCCATGTGCCCGTGGCCATGCCCCAGCCCACCAGCTCGGTGCCTTCGCGCATGCTGCGAGGCGCCTGCGGGCGGTCGGCCCAGCCGAAACGCGCAGCGCCCTGTTCGTAGCAGGCGCGCAGTTCCTTGGTGGAGTAGGGCAGGTCGTCCATCGGATTGCGCTCTGCATAGTTCTTCAGGCGAAGCGCGAGAGGATCCATCTTCAGCGCGTAGGAGAGCTCGTCCATCGCGACTTCGAGCGCATGCACCCCATGGGCTGCGCCCGGCGCGCGCATGTCGATGGGGCTGAACTGGTCCAGGTCCACCACCTGGTAGCCCAGCTTGATGTTGTCGCACGTGTAGAGCTGGCCGGACCAGTTCACCACGACCTCCACGTAGTCCTCGAAGCGAGATGTTTCGGCAACCGCGGTGTGGACCACGGACTGCAGCGTGCCGTCGGTGTCTGCCGCCAGTTTGAGGTGCTGCAACGTCTCGGGCCGGTGGCCGAAGGTGAACATCTGCTGGCGCGTCAGCACCACCCGCACCGAGCGTTT
>SEGN01000204.1 GCA_004211245.1 Variovorax sp. | reverse complement strand
TGGGCCATGGCGACGTTCCTCGTCGCGGCCGGGCTCACGCTGGTGTTCGGCACGCTGCACATCCTGAACTTCTCCCACGGCGGCTTCTTCATGATCGGGGCCTACATGGCCTACTCGCTGGCCAACGCGATCGGCGGTGCGCCGTCGATCGCGGTCTACCTGTTCGGCTCGCTGGTGGCGGGCGTGCTGGTCGCGCTGCTCGGGCTGGTGGTCGACCGGCTGGTGCTGCGGCGGCTGGCCGGCGTGGAAGACGCGTACGTGTTGATCGCCACCTACGCACTGCTGTTGGTGTGCGAGGGCTCGACCAAGCTGATCTGGGGGCTCAACTACCACAGCGTGCTGCCGCCGGCCTCGCTCGACGGCGCCTGGCTGCTCGGCAATGCGGTGTTGCCGAAGCTGTCGCTCTTCATCATCGGCGCGGGCATCGTGGTGTTCGTGGCGCTCGAATACTTTCTCAACCGGACAAAGCCCGGCCGGCTGGTCAAGGCGATCGCGGCCGATCCCTGGATGGCGCGGCTGCTGGGCGTGAACGTGCGGCTGGTCTACACCGCGACGGTGGCGCTCGGTTTCGCGCTCGCGGGCCTCGCCGGTGGGCTGCTGGTGTCGAACCAGACGCTGTCGCCCACGCTGGCCAGCGCCTTCGTGATCCAGGCCTTCGGCGTGATCATCATCGGCGGCATGGGCAGCATCAGCGGCGCGTTCCTCGGCTCGATCCTGCTGGGCGTCATCGATGCGTTCGGCCAATGGGTGCTGCCGGGGCTGCCGGGCTTGCCGTTCTTCGTGGCCATGACACTGATCCTCCTGCTGCGTCCCCAGGGCCTGATGGGCAAGGCGAAACACTGATGCGCAATCCCACGAGCTTCATCGGCGGCGGGCTGCGCCGCGACCTGCTGGTCCTGCTGGCCATCGTCGTGCTGGGCTGCTGCGTGCCCGGCCTGCTGAACCGCGGGCTGGTGTTCATCGCCGGCATGATCTGGATCAACGCCGTGTTCGGCCTGTCGTTCAACCTGCTGTTCGGCCTGTCGGGCGTGCTGAGCTTCGGCCAGGCCATGTTCTTCGCGGCCGGCGCCTATGCGGCGGCCGTGTTCACCCAGCACCTGGGCCTGCCCTTCATTCCTGCGCTGCTGTTGTCCGCGCTGACCGGCGGCCTGCTCGCGGGGCTGGTCGGCGTGGTGGCGCTGCGCCGCAGCGAGGGCGTGTACTTCGCCATCCTCACGCTGGCCTTCGCCGAGCTGGTGCACATCCTGATCTCCAACACCGCGCTGCTGGGTCGCAACGACGGAATGGCCGGGCTGCAACGGCCGCGCCTCGGCATCGGCAGCTGGCAGGTCGACCTGGCGGCAGGCGACAACTTCTACTACTTCATCGTGGCGGTGTGCGCTGTCCTGATCGTGTTCATCCGCTGGATCATCGACACGCCGTTCGGCCGCGCGCTGCAGGCGGTCAAGCAGGATCCGGAGCGTGCCGAGTTTCTCGGCATCCCGGTGCGGCTGCACCGCCTGGTGATCTTCGTGCTGGCCGGCGCCACCACGTTTCGCGCTGGACGGGCGGGGAGGGCAAGCGATGAGCACGACGCTGCTGGAAGCCACGTCGCTCGACAAGTCGTACGGCCGCATCCGCGTGCTGCGCGACGTGAACCTGACCATCGGCGTGGGCGAGTCGCATGTGGTGATCGGCCCGAATGGCGCCGGCAAGACCACGCTGTTCAAGGTGCTCACCGGCGAGCTGTATGCCGACCGCGGCGCGGTGCGTTTCGAGCAGCGCGACGTCACCCGCATGCCGGCACATCGCCGCGTGCACCTGGGGTTCGGGCGCACCTTCCAGGTGGCGAAGGTATTTCCCAAGCTCAGCGTGCAGGACAACCTGCTGGTCGCGCTGGAGGCGCGCGTGCGTCGCGGCAACCCGCTCGGCCGCGTGCCCGGGGCGCAGGCGGCGGCATTTCCCGCGGCCATCGAGTCGCTGCTGGCCGACACCGGTTTCGGCGCGCAGCGCGACAGCATCTCGGGCACGCTGGCCTATGGCGACCGCAAGCGGCTCGAGATGGCGATGGTGCTGGCGCTGGAGCCCGCCGTGCTGTTCCTCGACGAGCCGACCGCGGGCATGTCGGCGGCAGAGCGCCAGGCCACCGTCGAACTGCTCAAGACGGTCAAGCGCAAGCGCCGCCTGTCGATGCTGATGACCGAGCACGACATGGCCGTGGTGTTCGGCCTGGCCGACCGCATCTCGGTGCTGCACTACGGCCAGCTCATCGCCTCCGGCACGCCCGAGGAGATCCGCCACAACGACAAGGTCAAAGAGGTGTACCTCGGCGACGGGGACGACGACCATGCTTGAGGTGCGCCAACTGCACGCCCGCTACGGCGACAGCCGGGCGCTGTTCGGCATCGACATCGACGTGCCGGCGCAAGGCGGCGTCGCGCTGCTCGGGCGCAATGGCGCGGGCAAGTCGACGCTGATGAAGTCGCTGCTCGATGCCGGCCCGCAGACCACGGGTGACATCCGCCTCGACGGCCGGTCGCTGGCCGGGCTGACCACCGAGGCACGGGCGCGGCTCGGCCTGGCGCTGGTGCCGGAAGATCGGCGCATCTTCACCACGCTGACCGTGCGACAGAATCTCGAACTCGCATGGCATGCGGTCGGCAAGAACCGGCCCACGATGAGCGTCGAGCATGTGTGCGCGCTGTTCCCGATGCTGAAGGACCTGCTCGACCGCCTCGGCTACCAGCTGTCCGGTGGTCAGCAGCAGCTGGTGGCGGTGGCGCGTGGACTGATGGCGTCGCCGACCCTGCTGCTGCTCGACGAGCCGGCCGAAGGCCTGGCGCCCAAAGTGGCGCAGGACCTGGCACGCCAGGTGCGCGCCGCTCGCGAGAAGCTCGGGCTGACCGTGCTGGTGGCCGAGCAGAGCATCGCCTATGCGCGTCAGTGCACCGAGTACGTCTATTTGCTCGACAGCGGCACGCTGGTGTTCCAGGGCGACTGGCAGGCTTTCGACGCGCAGCCCGAACTCAAGACCCGCTATCTCGCCGTGTAGGCAGAACCAGAAGGAGACCGACTTGCGCCAAGACATCAGCGGCTGGAACGTGCAATGGGACGACGCGCGCGCCGCGCAGTGGGTGGCCGGTGGCCAGTGGCTGAACCGCACGTTGGCCGACGCGGTGCGGGAGGCGGCCGAAACCGACGCGGGCCGGGTCACGCAACTCTGCGGCGGCCGCGAGGTGACGGCCGGCGAGGTCTGGGACAAGGCCCAGCGACTGGCGGCGGCGCTGTGGGCGCGGGGATTTCGCGCCGGCGACGTGGTCGCGTTTCAGACGCCCAACTGGCATGAAGGCGCGTTCATCGATGTCGCGGCCTGCCTGCTCGGCCTGGTGGTCTGCCCGATCGTCACCATCTACCGCGACCGCGAGGTCGAGCTGATCCTGTCCGACAGCCGGGCCAAGGGCATCTTCATCGCGGAAAGCTTCCGCGGCTTCGACTTCGCGGCCATGCTGGCGCGGCTGCGGCCGGCGCTGCCCACGCTTGCGCATGTGTGGACCGTGCGTGGCACGACCGGCGACGGCAGCGACCTGCGGGACCTGATCGCCGACGCGCCGCCGCTTCCCGTGCTGGCGCCTGTGTCACCCGATGCGGTCAAACTGGTGCTCTACACGTCGGGCACCACCGGCCGGCCCAAGGCGGTGCTTCATTCGCACAACTCGCTGATCCGCGCCACGCTGATGTGTGCGCGGCACTGGGGCATCGTTCCGGGCGACACCACGCTGATGCCGTCGCCCATCACGCATGTCACGGGTTTCAGTCACGGGCTGGAGATGCCGTTCTACGGTGGCACGCGCTGCGTGCTCATGGAGAAGTGGGACGCGGCCGATGCGGCCGCCATCATCGAGCGCGAACAGGTGTCCTTCACCATCGGCGCCACGCCGTTCCTGCAGGAACTGATGGACGTGGCCGAGGCGAAGGGGCTCACGCTGCCGTCGCTGCGTCTCTTTCCGTGCGGCGGCGCCGCGGTGGCGCCCGAGATCATCTACCGCGTGGCGCGCGTCCTGCCGAACTGCCGTGCCTTTCGCGTCTACGGGTCGAGCGAGGCGCCGATGATCACGCTCGGCTTCTGCGCGCCGGGGCAGGAGCGGCTGGCCGCCGAGACCGATGGCGAGATCGTCGACTACGAGGTGCGCGTGGTCGATCTCGAGGGCCGCACGCTCGGCACCGGACAGGAGGGCGAAATCTGCGCGCGCGGGCCGGCGCTGTTCCTGGGCTACGCCGACCCGGTGCATTCGGCGGAGGCATTCGACACCGAAGGCTTTTTCCGCACGGGCGACATCGGCTACGTGACGGCCGACAACGCCGTCGTGTTCACCGGCCGCATCAAGGACCTGATCAACCGCGGCGGCGAGAAGATCAGCGCCAAGGAAGTGGAAGACCTGCTGCACCAGCACCCGGGCGTGATGAACGCGGCGGTGGTGGCAATGCCGCACGCGCGGCTCGGCGAAACTGTCTGTGCCTACGTCATTCCGAAGCCGGGCCAGGTGGTCACGGCGGCGGATATCACGGCACTGCTCGATGCGGCCGGCGTGGCGAGGCAGAAGTACCCCGAACGCTTCATCTTCGTCGACGACTTTCCCAAGACCGCATCCGGCAAGGTCAAGAAGGACTTGCTGCGCGCCGACGTGCGCGAGCGGATCGACCGGGCCGCGCCGTGAACCTCGAGGGCCACAGCATCGTCGTCACGGGCGCGGCGCAGGGTCTCGGCCTGCGTTCGGCCCAACTGTTCCGGGAACTTGGTGCGCAGGTGTTCGTGGCCGACATCCACGCCGATGCGCTGGTGCAGGTCGCGGCGTCGCTCGATGCCGGGCACGCTGTCTGCGACGTCACGCAGGCCACGCAGGTCGAGCGCATGTTCGACGCGGCGGTGGCGCGCATGGGTGCACTGACCGGCGTGCTGAACAGCGCCGGTCTCGCCTGGGTGCAGCCGGCGCTCGAACTCGACATCGAAGGCTGGCAGCGCGTGATGGACGTCAACGTGCGCGGCACGCAACTGGTGTGCTGCGCGGCGGCCCGCCGCATGATCCCGCAGGGCAAGGGCGCCATCGTCAACATGGCCTCGGCGGCCGGCGGTGGCGGCATTCCGCGGCGCAGCGCCTACGGCACGTCGAAGGCGGCCGTGGCCTACCAGACCCGCAGCCTCGCGTCCGAGTGGGGCCGCTTCGGCATCCGCGTGAACGCCGTGGCGCCGGGCTACATCGACAGCGGCATGACGCGCGACCTGGAAGCGCGCGGAAAGATCGATCTCGACCGCATCCGCTCGCGCATCCCGCTGGGCAAGCTCGGCGACGCGGGCGACATCGCGCGCGCAGCGGCGTTCCTGCTGTCCGACCATGCCGCCTACATCACCGGCGAGCAGTTGTTCGTCGACGGCGGCTGGAACGCGTACGGCGGCGCGGGCGCGGTCGAAACCTGCTGAAACCCGACGACAACGAACGGAGACCCCCATGAAAAACCTGAATCGACGCGCCACCCTGCTCGGCCTGGCCGCCACGGCCGCGGGCGCACTCGCTCCGCTGCATGCTTTCGGCCAGGCCAGCGACTGGCCCAAACGCCCCATCAAGCTGATCGTGGGCTTCACGCCCGGTGGCGGCACCGACCTGGCGGCGCGCATCCTGGCGCAGGCGCTGAGCGACCAGCTCGGCCAGCCGGTGGTGGTCGAGAACAAGGCCGGCGCGAGCGGCAACATCGCCACGGATTTCGTCGCCAAGTCGGCACCCGACGGCTACACCATCATGCTGTGCACGATTCCGACGCACGCGATCAATCCGCACCTGTTCAAGAACCTGCCGTTCAACCACCTGAAGGACTTCGCGCCGGTCTCGCTGGTGGCGATGCTGCCGAACATCATCGCGGCGAATCCCGACTTTCCGGCCAACAACATCAAGGAGCTCGTGGCGCTCCTCAAGAAGGACCCGGGCAAGTACAACTTCGCGGCCGTGCCCGGCGGCTCGCCGCACCTCACCGCCGAGGTCTTCAAGGAAACGGCCGGCGTGCAGATGCAGCTGGTGGCCTACAAGGGCGCGAGTCCGGCCATGACCGACGTGATGGCCGGGCATGTCCCCATGGTTTTCGAGAACGTCGCACCGACCATGTCCTTCATCAAGAGCGGCAAGCTCAAGGCGATCGCGGTGACTTCGCCGCAGCGCCTGCCCGGCCTGGAGAACGTGCCGACCATCGCCGAGCAGGGCTATCCGAACTTCGCGGTGGAAGGCTGGAGCGGGGTCGTCGCGCCGGCCGGCACGCCGGCGCCGATCATCGACCGGCTCAACCTCGAAGTGCGCAAGGCGCTCGACCTGCCCGACGTGCGCGCCCGTTTCGTGCAACTCAACCTGAGAACCCGCACCAGCACGCCGCAGGAGTTTGGCACCTTCATGAAGGAGCAGACCGACTTCTGGGGCGGCGTGATCCAGCGCATCGGCCTGAAACTCGACTGACGGACACACGCCATGGCACGCATCGACCCCGTCGCCCCCGAGGCGATGTCGCCCGAGTTGAAGACATTGCTCGACACCCGCCCGCCCTACAACATCTACCGCATCCTGGCCAACGCGCCCACCGCGCTGCCCGGCTTCGTGCAGCTCGCCGGCGCGTTGCTCACCCGGAGCGAACTCGACCCGCAGCTGCGCGAGATGGTGATCCTGCGCGTGGGCGCGCATTGCCGCTCGGCCTACGAGATCCACCAGCACCTGCGGCTGGCCCGGCATGTCGGCGTGAGCGAGGAGCGCATCGCCCGTGCGATGAACCTGGCCGACGCCGCCGACGGCGAAAGCCTGGAAGACAGGATGCTGGCCTTCACCGACAGTGTCGTGCTGTCGGTCAAGGCGCCTGCCGACCAGTTCGACGCCCTGCGCGCGCACCTGTCGCCGCGCGGCATCACCGAACTGCTCATGACCATCGGCACCTACATGATGGTCTCTCGCGTGCTCGAGAACCTGGAGGTCGAGATCGAGCAGGACGGTGTCGACATCGCGGGCAAGGCCTACTACCCCGCACCCGCCAACGGCTGAGTCAGTTGATATCGGCGCAGGGCGCTGCGTGG
>SEGN01000663.1 GCA_004211245.1 Variovorax sp. | reverse complement strand
GAAGTAAGGGGCAGCAAAATGATGTTGACCAAAAAAGCACAACGTCTGCGCCGCTCGCGCCAGACCCGCATCCGCATCGCGACACAGGGCGTGGCCCGTCTCACGGTGAACCGCACCAATCTGCACATCTACGCCACCGTCATTTCGGGCGACGGCGCCAAGGTGCTGGCCACGGCCTCGACGGCCGAAGCCGAAGTGCGCAGCTCGCTCGGCGCGTCCGGCAAGGGCGGCAATGCCGCCGCGGCCACGCTGATCGGCAAGCGCATCGCCGAGAAGGCGAAAGCCGCCGGCGTCGACAAGGTTGCTTTCGACCGCGCAGGTTTTGCGTACCACGGCCGCGTCAAGGCGCTGGCCGATGCGGCTCGCGAAGCCGGTCTGCAGTTCTAACCGGACACGAGATTCAAAATGGCAAAGATTCAAGCAAGAACGCAGAACGAAGGACCGGAAGACGGTCTGCGCGAGAAGATGATTGCGATCAACCGCGTCACCAAGGTGGTGAAGGGTGGTCGTATCCTCGGTTTCGCGGCACTCACCGTGGTCGGTGACGGCGACGGCAAGGTCGGCATGGGCAAGGGCAAGTCGAAGGAAGTGCCGGCCGCCGTGCAGAAGGCGATGGAAGAAGCGCGCCGCAACCTGTTCAAGATCTCGATCAAGAACGGCACGCTGCACCACCGCGTGACCGGCCATCATGGCGCCGCTTCGGTCGTCATGATCCCGGCCCCGAAGGGTACCGGCATCATCGCCGGCGGCCCGATGCGCGCCGTGTTCGAAGTGCTGGGCATCACCGACATCGTGGCCAAGAGCCATGGTTCGTCGAACCCCTACAACATGGTCCGCGCCACGCTGGACGGCCTGAAGAATTCGACCACCGCCTCCGCCGTCGCTGCCAAGCGCGGCCTGACGGTCGAAGAACTCTTCGCCTGAACTGGAGCCTCGCAATGACGACGCAACAACAAACGCTCAAGGTGCAGCTGGTCAAGAGCCCGATCGGCACCAAGGAAGCACATCGCGCCACGGTGCGCGGCCTGGGCCTGCGCAAGCTCAACAGCGTGAGCGAGCTGCAGGACACGCCCGCCGTGCGCGGCATGATCAACAAGATCAGTTATCTGGTCAAAGTTCTGTAAGAGAGACTGATATGGAA
>SEGN01000203.1 GCA_004211245.1 Variovorax sp. | reverse complement strand
CCCGGGTCGCCGACGCGCAGGATCAGCTCCAGCGGCGGCTCATCCGGCGACGTGGCGGTGAAGCCGAGGGTCACCCACGACATGCCGGCGGGAAAGCGCCTCATGCCGGCCACCTCGACAGGCTTGCCCCAGCGTCGGGACAGCCAGGACTGAAGGCGCGCCGGCAGTTGGGGCGCGGCAGGATCGAAAACGGGATTCACCGTGTCAGGCCGCTGCCTTGAACAGCAGATTGGGCAACCAGAGAGAGAGTGCAGGCACTGCGGCGATCGTCAGGATGCGCAGGATGTCCGCCACGATGAACGGAATCACGCCACGCACCACGGTCATCATCGGGATGTCGGGCATGACGGACCGGATCACGAACAGGTTCACGCCGATGGGCGGTGTGATCAACCCGATTTCCACCACCATCACGACCAGGATGCCGAACCACACGGGGTCGTAGCCCAGCGCCAGGACGATCGGGAAGAAGATCGGCACGGTGAGCAGGATCATCGACAGACTCTCCAGCACCGTCCCGAGCAGGATGTACACCAGGATCATCAGCAGGATGATCCCGAACGGCGGCAGACCGCTCTCCTTCACCACATGCAGCAGCCCTTCGTGCACGCCGGTGAGGTTCACGAACTCCCCGAACAGCGCGGCGCCGAGGATGATCGCGAACATCATCGCCGAGGTGCGCGCGGTGTCCACCAGGATCGCATAGATGTCCGCGAGCTTGAGCGAGTGGTGCGTCAGCGCGAACACGAGCGCTGCCGTGGCGCCGATGCCGGAGGCCTCGATGGAGGTGAAGAAGCCGCCGTAGATGCCACCCATGACCACGCCGAAGATCAGCGCCACCGGCCACAGGGTTCTCAGCAATGCCAGCTTGTCGACTCGCTCGTTGGCGTCGGCCAGCGGCGCCAGCTCCGGGTCGCGCCAGACCGACCATTCCACGGCCATCACGTAGCCGGCGATGGCGATGAGGCCGGGCACGATGCCTGCGGCGAACAGTTTGCCGATGTGGGTCTGAGTTGCCACTCCGTAGACCACCATGATGACGCTGGGCGGGATCAGGATGCCGAGCGTTCCACCGGCGGCGACGGCTGCCGACGAAAGGGAGTCGCCGTAGCCGAGCTTTCGCATGGAGGGTATGGCCACCTTGCCCATGGTGGCGGCCGTTGCCACGCTGGAACCGCAGATCGCGCCGAACCCGCCGCAGGCCACGACCGTGGCCATGGCAAGGCCGCCCCGGCGCCGGCCGATGAAGGCCTGTGCCGCGCGGAACAGGTCGCCCGAAATGCCCGCGCCCGCGACCAGATTGCCCATCAACACGAAGAGCGGCAACACGATCAGCGAGTACGCCAGCGTGCTGTCCTTGGTGACGGTGGCCACCATGCTCAATGCCGGTGTCAGGCCGTTGAGCGCGACGTAGCCGCCGAACCCGGCGAATGCCAGTGCCGTGGCGATGGGCACCTGAAACAGGATCAGCGCGAACGCGGCGAGAAAACCCAGGCAGGCGGCAAGCATCAGATGGCCTCGGTGGAATGCGACGCCTTCGGCGCGTCCGGATGTCGGAGGGTGTGCAGTGCGGCCTGCAGGAACGACAGCGCGCTGACCACGGCGAGCACGCCGATGCCGCCGAGCACCCACCACAGCGGCACGTTCAGCAGGGGCGTGGCTTCAGCGTAGTCGGCCGCGCGCATCGCCTGGCGCAGCATGCACCACGCGATCAACGAGAACACGACGGCACCGATGGCACAGCCCAGAACGCGCTGCACGGTCTGCATCGCGGGGCGCACCTGGATCAGGTCCACCGTGATGTGTCCGAAGCCCAGCGCCAGCAGCGGGTAGATGGCGAAGATCATCAGGGCCAGCACCATCTCCAGCAGCTCGGTGCCCCAGGGCAAGGGGCTGTTGAAGAAGTTGCGCCCCACCACGTCGACGAAGACGATGACCATCAGCAACAAAAGACTGATTGCGCCGACCGCCTCCATGCCCCGGACGAAGCGGCCGCCGTAACGATGTGGTGCGGACATGGCGGGTTACTTGGCGGTGGAGAGCTCTGCGCGCAGCTGATCCAGCACCTTCTTCGGATCCGCCATGCCCTTTTTCTTCGCCTTCTCGAACCAGTCGTTCTCGATGGGCAGCAGAACCTTCTTCATCTCGGCCAGTGCGGGGGCCGGGAGCACTTCCGCGGGCTTGCCGGCCTTGCGCATCAATTCGAACGCGGCCTTGTCGCCATTGGCATAGGCGCGGCCGATGTTGCGGGCAAACGCTTCGCCCGAGATGCGGGTGATCGCGTCACGGTCTTCGGCGCGCAGCGACTTCCACTTGTCTTCATTGATGCCCAGCACCAGCACGGTGTTGTAGATGGCGCCCGGCACGATCGTGGCGTAGGGCACGAGCTCCGTCAGCTTGAAGGCGGGGATGGACTCGGGCGGCATGAAGGTGCCGTCGATCACACCGGAGGACAGCAGCTCGTACGTCTCGCTCACGGGCTTGGAGATCGGCACCGCGCCGAGCAGGGTCAGCGCCTGGGTGGCGCTGGGCTGCGGGCTGCGCATCTTCAGGCCCTTGAAGTCGGCGACGCTGCGCAGCGGGCGCTTCGAATTGAAGACCTGGCCGGGCGAGACGACGTAGACCGACAGCGGATGCACGCCCTTGAACTCGTTGTACGACGCCAGCTGCTTCCGGTAGAAGCGGTCGGCCAGCGGCGCGAACACTTCTGGGTTGTCGCTCACGAAAGGCAACTGCAGCACTTCCAGCAGGTCGAACCGGTTGGGCGTGTAGCCGGGAATGAAGATCACCAGATCGGCCTGTCCGTCGCGCGCCACGTCGAACTGCGCCGGCACGGTGCCGACGACCTTGGGCGCCGTATCGATCTTGACGCGGCCTTGCGTGGCCTTCTCCACTTCGGCGATCCACGGTTCGACAACCTCGACGCGCATGGCCTGGCCCGGCGGCAGCCAGTTGGAGTATTTGAGGACGGTGGTCTGCGCCATGGCCGGCGCGCCGGCGGCGAAGGCGCCGACCAGCGCGAGGGCTACGGACAGCCTGGGAAATGAAATCGGCATGCTTGTCTCCTGGATGGATTCGACGTGGGAACGATCACAACTGGCAGGCCTCATAATAGACCGACGGGACGGTTTAAGAAAGATCGCGCCCTGCAAAATTTCTAGGGATTTCCCGTATACAGGCGAAAGGAAACGCAATTCGGTTGGCCATCTCCCCGTTCAAACACGACCGACGGGACGGTTTTAAACAGCCGTGGAGGGGTCGAAAGCAGCGACGGGCCCAGCGCCGATGCGAGCGTGCCGGCGCTGCAGGGGGGTGTCGTTCCCGATGCCGCCGTGGATGCGGCTGTACCTTTGGAAGATCGGGCGCGGGCGGCACGAGGGGGCGCCGCTATCGGTAGCCCGGAGGGTGGTCACCCCCCTCGAACCCGTTCAGGAACACCTCGGTCAGCCGGTCGGCCAGCTCCTGTGGCGTCATGCCGCCCTCCGTGCGATACCAGCTCGCCGTCGAGATCATCGAGCCGTAGAGGAAGAGCGCATAGGAAGCGCGCTCGCGGCGCCGACGCATGAGGTTGGGGTTGATCTCGCCGAGCAGTTCCACCACGAAATCCAGCGCCTGGGCCTGCGCCAGCTTGATCTCCTGCTGCTGCAAAGGCGGCAGGAACTTCAGGTCATTGGTCAGCACCATGTGCTCGTTGCGTTTTTCGGCCGCGCGCCGCACCATCGCGCGCACCAGCAGCCTCAGCCGCTCCTTCGTCGTCCCCGGGCCGTGCGCGATCAACTCGAGTTCGGCCACCGAACTCATGATGTGCTCGTTGATGATCACGTGCAGCAGCACTTCCTTGCTGGGGAAGTAGTGGTACAGCGCCGACTTCGAGGTGTTGCAGGCCGCCGCAACGTCTTGCAACCGGGCGCTCTCGAAGCTCACGCTGGCAAACAGGGCGGCCGCGGCCTCGAGAATCTTCTGGCGTTTGTCGTCGTGGTTGCTTGCAAGCGATCGGGCCATCGGGTTCCGCTCTGGTGTCGAGCCGATCATTCTGACGCAACTACCGCGTCACAAGCCCTTGCTCGCACAGCTTCCCGTACTCGGCCTGCGTCACGCCGAGCAGGTCGAACAGAACCTCGCTCGTGTGTTGCCCCAGCGTCGGCGCCGACGCGACCGGCAGACGCTCCATCTTCGAGAAGTCCAGCGGCAGCCCCGCCGCCAGGTGCGGCCCGACTCCCGGCTGATCGATGGTCTCGAACATCGGATTGGCAGGCGAGCAGGCTTCGTCCTGCGTCACGAGTTCCGTGAGGGTCTGGTATCTGCCCCAGCAGGCACCCTGCCGGCTCAGCGCCGCCGCAGCTTGCGCGAAAGTGTGGCGCGCCATCCAGTCTTCCACCAGCAGGCCAAGCTGCTTGCGGGCATGGAAGCGGTTGCCTTCCAGATCCAGGTCGAGGCCCAGGCGTTCGGCCAACCCTTTCACCGCATCGTTCAAGTCCATGGCATTGCACAGGGCCTGCCATTGCTTCAACGTCAGCCCGACGACGATCAGACGCTCTCCGTCCGCGGTCTTGAAATCGCGTCCGAACGCGCCGAAGAGTTCGTTGCCGTGGCGTTGGCGTTGCTGCCCGAGCTGGGCCTCGGCGATCAGGCCCAGGTGGCTCACGGCCGCGAGCGCGACATCCTCGAGCGCCAGCTTCACATGCTGGCCCTGCCCCGTCTTCAGGCGATGGCGCTCGGCGGCCAGCAGACCCACTGCCGCCATCTGGCCCGTGACGAGGTCCCAGGCGGGCAGCACGTGGTTCACGGCTTCCTTCGTGGCTGCGCCGCGTTCGTCGCCCGTGATGTAGGGGATGCCGACGCGTGAGTTGATGGTGTAGTCCACCGCCGAGCCGCCATGCCGGTCGCCCTGCACGGTCAGCTGGATCAGGTCCGCGCGCCGCTCCCTGAGCTTGTCATGGTCCAGCCAGCCGCGCGCGGGAAAGTTGGTGAGCAGGATGCCCGCGTCCTCGCCCGGCGCAGTGATGAGGGCCATGGCGATCTCGCGGCCTTCCGGCTTGCCGAGGTCCAGCGCGACGGATCGCTTGGACTTGTTGAGACCGCACCAGAAGAGGCTGACACCGTCGCGGGTGACGGGCCAGCGCCGGTGATCCAGGCCACCGCCGAGGGTGTCGATGCGGATGACGTCGGCGCCCATCTGCGCCAGGGTCATGCCGCCCAGCGGCGCCGCCACGAACGCGGCGGCCTCGATCACGCGCATGCCTGCGAGCGCGCCGGTGGCTGCGATGGCAGCACCCGTCACGATGCCGCCACGGTGTCCCGCGCCGCCGCCAGCGCATCCTCGATCAGGCTGCGGCCGATGACCTTCAACGCCAACGTCTCTTCAGCGCCCTCGAAGATCGAAAGCACACGCGCATCGACGAAGTAGCGGCTCACCGCGCTCTCTTCGGCGTAGCCCATGCCACCGTGCAGCTGCAGCGCCTCGCGCGTCACCATCTCGGCCGAGCGGCACGCCAACAGCTTGACCAGGCTGGCTTCCATGCGCCCGCCGCCGGCATTGAGTTGTTCGGCAATCGCATA
>SEGN01000202.1 GCA_004211245.1 Variovorax sp. | reverse complement strand
TGGTTCGCGAGGACGGCGCGCTGCTGCTGTCGACCCGGCCCGAAGGCAAGGCCTATGCGGGCTACTGGGAATTTCCGGGCGGGAAAATCGAGGCCGGCGAAACGGTGGAGCAGGCGCTGCGACGTGAATTGCAGGAAGAACTCGGCATCACGATCGACGACGCAGAGGCCTGGAAAGTCACCGAACACGACTATCCGCATGCGCTGGTTCGGCTGCACTGGTGCAAGGTGCGCGCCTGGCAGGGCGTGTTCGAGATGCGCGAAGGTCAGCAGATGTGCTGGCAGCAACTGCCGCTGACGGTGACGCCGGTCTTGCCCGGCGCGCTGCCGGTGCTGGCCTGGTTGGCACAGGAGCGCGGCCTGCCGATTCCGGGCTGACTGCTCTACTGGAGCCTGGGGTCGTCGACCGCTTCGTCGTCCGTTGGCGGCTGGGCCGCGACGCGGAACGATTCGCTGGCCCAGGCACCGAGATCGAGTCCCTTGCAACGGGCGCTGCAGAACGGACGGTAAGGATTGCGCGGCGCGTACCAACTGTCTTCGCCACAGGCCGGACAGCGAACGATGCGTTCGCTGAAACTCACGGAATCGCTCATGCGCAGAGTGTCAGCTCGAGTGGTGCATCGTCCCCGCTCTGATGCAGCCGGTCATCGGCTTCGTGCCGCATCAGCCGCACGGACACCATCAGCCGGTTGCCGCTGATCTCGGGAATGAGACCGAGCGCGGGGTCTATGCGCAGTCGCAGCAACTGGAAGCTGCGGCCCTGCGGCAGGGTCTGCTGGAACTGGCCGTTGCTGGCGATCACCTTGTAAGGCACGTCGGCGTCGCGCAGCAGCTTCAACAGCAGGTAGATGGATTCGGCCAACGGCGCGAGCGTGGACGACCAGCGTTCGAGGTCGGCACGGCGCGCGGCGGCCTTGTGATGCTGCCAGGCAAAGTAGGCCGGCAGATCGAATTCACAGGTGCCGCCGGGAATGCCGGCACGGCTGCGGATGCTCATGAGCCACTCGTTGTCCGTCAGGGCCTGGCCGGCCTTGCCGGGCACCGTGTTCAGCGTGGCGAAGTTGCGCTCGAGCTGCGCCACGACCTGGTCGAGCACCGATTCCGAAATGGCCGGGTTGCCGCGGTAGCTGTTGAAGACGTTCTTGTGCTTGTCGAGGTCGCGCAGCACGTCGGCCTTGAGGTCTGCACGCGCGGCCACGTCCATGATCTCGAAAATCGTGACCAGGGCGTAATGGTGCGACAGCGCCGAGTCGGCCGGCACCAGTTCGCCGAGGCGGCGAAAGAGGTGCTCGAGCCGGAGGTAGGTGCGAATGCGTTCGTTGAAAGGGTACTCGTAGAGGATCACGCGTCGGCTTTCAGTCGATCGATCATAGCCCGAAGGCGCTGCTGGCACGCGGTATCAGGGGGATTTGGCCGACGCCGCCGGCAGCACCTTGCGCACTTCTTCCAGCATCAGGCGGCCCAGGATGACCTGGCCGTGCATCGACATGTGCGTGTCGTTCGGGAAATAAAGGTCCTTCACCTTCATGCGGTTCTCGGCGGTCATCGCATAGAGGTCGGGCCCGAGTCCGGCCTCGCGAAACGCATCCATGAACGCCTTGGAGCGGCTTGAATCGATGTACGTCGTGGTCTTGTCGGGAATCACCATCCACAGGAACGGGATCGACCCGTGGTGCGCGTTGAACTGCTTCATTCGCGCGAAATCCTGAAGGTCGAGTTGGCCGTTGTCCAGGTCTTCGTCGAAGAACAGGACCTTTTCGCAGAAGCGGTTGCTGAACTGCGCGCAGCCATCGACCACCGGACGCACGCTGGTGCGATACCAGAACTGCAGGTCCCCCGGCGTTCTCTTGGCCTGCCATGTGTGGAACTGCGTGATGACACCGCTGACCAGCTTGGCGTCCCAGTTCAAGGCGAACCCAGGCGCTTGCTTGAGGATCGGCACCAGCGGCTTTTCCATCGCGGCGAACGGCTTCGGCATGGTGTCGCACTGGGTGGAGCGGTCCAGCCGTTCCTTCAGCAGCCGCTCCACGCTTTCGAAAATCACCAGCTTGCCCTTGAAGCCGGCCTTGGTGAGCCAGCTCTGCACGTCGCTGCACATGGTTTCCGCGTACTGGCCCCAATAGGTCGTCGTCACCTTGTAGCCGGCCCGCACGAGTTCGGACTGCCACATGTAGGTCATCGAGAAACTGTCGCCGATGATGACGATGTCCGCCTGGTCCAGCGGCACTGCGTACAGGTCGTTGTCGGGGATTGGCGGCGGCTGGCGCTGCCAGCCGAATTCGCGCTCCGACAGCCGGCCGGTGCGCGAAAGATCGCCATAGGGGGCTGGCGTGAGGATCGTCACGAGGAACATCGCGAAGACGCCCGCGAAGCCGGTCAGGAAGATCTTCAGCCAAAGGTGCGCTGGCTTCATGTCTAGAACTGGAAATAGAGGAACGGGCTGTACGAACCCAACTGCGAGACGCTGTAGACGAACAGGCCGGTGACGGCCAGCGCGATGACGGCGGACGCGACCCACTTCGATTGGTGGCCCACGACGCCTGCAGCGGGTTGTGGCACCCAGCGCTCCAGCGTGATGGTCGGCGGCATCACGAGACAGATGAACATGCCGACCAGCAAGGTCTGGAAAAACTCCGGCTTGCGGTAGGGCACTGCCACGAACTCCCCGAAAGCCGAAGGCGGGGCGCCGTGCAAGCCCAGCATGCCCTTGTAGATTTCGAGTGCCGCGTTCACGCTTTCCGCGCGGAACACCACCCACGCGACCATCACGCACACGAAGGTCAGCAACCAGCCTGCCACGCGCGCCAGCCGGCCCGGCGTCGCATGGCGCCGCACCTTGGCGTTCCAGAGGTGGTTGATCATGAGGAAGGTGCCGTGCAGCGCGCCCCAGATCACGAAGGTCCAGGCCGCGCCGTGCCACAGTCCGCCCAGCAGCATCGTCAGGAACAGGTTGATGTAGCGCCGTGCTTCGCCCTTGCGATTGCCGCCGAGCGGCACGTAGAGGTAGTCGCGCAAGAAGGTGGAAAGGGAGATGTGCCACCTGCGCCAGAACTCGATGATGCTGGTCGACTTGTACGGGGAATTGAAGTTGAGCGGCAGACGCACGCCCAGGCACAGCGACAGGCCCACGGCCATGTCGGAGTAGCCGGAGAAGTCGAAATAGATCTGGAGCGTGTAGGCCAGCACACCGAACCAGGCGGTGTACAGCGAGGGAAGGGTGCCGTTGTGCACACCGGTGAACATCAGATCGGCGTACTGCCCCATCTTGTCGGCGATCAGCAGCTTTTTCGCGAGGCCGAAAGTGAAGATGGCAAGGCCGAGCGCCACCTTGTTCGCATCCACGCGGTACGTCGTGGGGTTGGCGAACTGCGGCATCATCTGCGCGTGGTGCAGCACCGGCCCGGCAATCAGGTGCGGGAAGTAGGTGACGAACAGTGCGTAGTGCACGAAGCTGCGTTCATGCACCTTGCCCTGCCAACAATCCACCAGAAACGCGATCTGTGTGAAGGTGTAGAAGGAGATGCCGATCGGCAGCGCAATGTGCAGCATCGAGATCGGCGTGGCGCCGGCCGCCGCCAGGCCGTCGTTGACATTGGCGATGAAGAAGTTGGCGTACTTGAAGACCGCCAGAATCGCCAGATCGACGGTGAGCGCGAAGACGAGCATGCGCTTGCGCTGCCGATCGGTACGGCCCGGTGCCGGCGTGAGCCGCAGGCCGGCCCAGTAGTTGAAGCAGATCGACGCCAGCAGCAGCGGCATCGCTTCGACGCTCCACCAACCGTAGAAGAACAACGATGCCAACGCGAGGAAACCGGCCGCCGCGCGGATGTTGCGCTTGCCGATCAGGAAGAACCCGATCAGCACGATCGGGAAGTAGGCAAAGATGAACGCGTAGGAATTGAAGAGCATCGAATCGGGGGCGTTGCCGGTGAGCCCGGGGGCGCATGTTGTCGTTGTGCTCGAAGACGAGCTGCACCGCACGGCCGCCGATTATCGCGTGCCTTCGACGTGCCACTCCAGCCACAGAGTCCGAACCTCCTGCGCGAGTTCCTGCAGGGTCAGGTTCTCGTTGAAGATGACGGCGTCGGCGGCTGCGCGGCGGGCCGTGCGCGTGGCCTGTTGCGCGATGACGGCATCGACCTGCTCGCCCGACCATCCGGAGCGCGTCATCACACGCCGACGCTGGGTGCCCTCGGTCGCATCGACCACCAGCACGCGATCGACCCTTGCGCGCCAACGTCCCGATTCGACCAGCAAGGGGACATCGAACACGAGCAGCGGCTGGTCGGCAGCGTCGGCCTGGTGCTCGCAGGCAGCACCGATCAATGGATGGAGGATGGCTTCGAGCTGCCGCTTGGCCGAGGGATCCTGGAACACGATTTCGCGCATGCGCGCGCGGTCCAGGCTGCCGTCCGCGCTCAGGACCTCTGCGCCGAACCGGGCGGCGATGGGCGCGATCGCGGCGCCGCCAGGAAGCGTGAGGCTGCGTGCGATGGCGTCCGTGTCCACGAGCGCCGCCCCGAGTTCGACCAGCAGCGCCGCGACCGTGCTTTTGCCGCTGCCGATGCCGCCGGTCAGACCGATACGGTGCATGCCCGTTCCGCGCCCTTCAGTGCATCCCGAACGGAAACGCGAAGGGCGCCCATTGCCGGATGACATCAGGGCCGACCACGAGGCACACGATGCCGGTGCCTGCGAGGCAGGGCCCGAACGAGAACGGGATGTCCTTGTGCGCCAGCTTGCCGATGTAGAGCAGCGTCAGCCCGAACACCGCACCCACCAACGACGACACCAGCACGATGGCCAGAAGGTAGTCCGCGCCGAGCCAGGCGCCGAGTGCCGCAAGCAGTTTGAAGTCGCCGTAGCCCATGCCTTCCTTGCCGGTCGCCAGCCGGTAGGCGTGGTAGACGAGCCAAAGGCAGAGATAGCCGGCCACCGCACCCCATACCGCCGAGCCCAGCGGGACGCCCGTCCAGCCCAATGCTGCACCGATCAGGCCGAGCCACAGCAACAGGTAGTTGAGCGAATCGGGCAGCAGTTGCGTGTCGAGGTCGATCAGGAACTGGCACACCAGAAGCGCCGCAAATGCGGCCCAGAGGGCACCCGCGGGGCTGATGCCGAAGCGATACCCGATCAACGCGAACAGCGCCGCGACCACGATCTCCACGAGCGGATAGCGAACGCTGATGGATGCCTTGCACGCAGCGCATTTGCCGCGCAACAGCACATAACTGAGCACCGGAATGTTTTGAAACCAGGCGATGGGATGGCCGCAATGGCCGCAGCGTGACCGGGGCTTCGACAGCGTCAGCGGCGGCAGGCTTTCGAGCTGTGCAGCAGCCGCGGCAGCGGCAGCTTCCAGCGCCACCGGCGCCTTCGAATTCTTCCCCAGAACGCTGGTCCACAAGGACGGCCCATCGGCCGTGGGCGCAAGGCTCGACACGGCGTCGAGCAGCCAGCCGCGGTAGATCATGGCCGGCGTCCGGTAGATCACCACATTCAGAAAGCTGCCGATCAATAGCCCCATCACGCCGGCCAGTGCGGCGTCAACCTCTGGCGACACC
>SEGN01000662.1 GCA_004211245.1 Variovorax sp. | reverse complement strand
CCAGCGGCGTGAAGGGGGCGGCGGCCAATGAGCCCGTCGCGCCCGTTCATCGAGCGGCCCGTCGCGACGGCGCTGCTGATGGTCGCGATCGTGCTCGCCGGCCTGGTGGGCTTCAAGTTCCTGCCGCTGTCCGCGCTGCCGCAGGTCGACTACCCCACCATCCAGGTGCAGACGCTCTACCCGGGGGGCAGCCCCGAGGTGATGAGCCGCACCGTGACCGCGCCGCTGGAGCGTCAGTTCGGCCAGATGTCGGGACTCAACCGCATGAGTTCGACCAGTGCCGCGGGCGTGTCGATCATCACGTTGCAGTTCGGACTGACCGAGACGCTCGACGTGGCCGAGCAGGAGGTGCAGGCCGCCATCAATGCCAGCAACTCGCTGCTGCCCGCCGACCTGCCCGCGCCGCCGGTGTATGCCAAGGTGAACCCGGCCGATGCGCCGGTGCTCACGCTCGCCATCAGCTCGAAGACGATGCCGCTCACCGAGGTGCAGAACATCGTCAACACGCGACTCGCGCAGAAAATCAGCCAGGTCACGGGCGTGGGGTTGGTGTCGCTCGCGGGCGGCCAGCGGCCGGCGGTGCGCATCCAGGCCGACACGCGCGCGCTGGCATCGTACGGCATCGGGCTCGACGCACTGCGCTCGGCGATCTCGAACGCCAACGCCAACAGCGCCAAGGGCAGCTTCGACGGGCCCAAGCGCTCCTACACCATCAATGCCAACGACCAGTTGGTGACGGTCGACGATTACAAGAGCCTGATCGTCGCCTACAAGAACAACGCGCCGGTGCGCATGACCGACGTGGCGCAGGTGGTCGAGAGCGCCGAGAACACCAAGCTCGGCGCCTGGTCGGGCATGACGGGTGAACTGACGCCGGCGATCATTCTCAACGTGCAGCGGCAGCCCGGCGCGAATGTCATCGCCACGGTCGATGCGATCAAGAAGCAGTTGCCCGAACTGCAGGCCGGCCTGCCCGCGGCGATGGACGTGGCCGTGCTGAGCGACCGCACCACCGGCATCCGCACGTCGGTGAAGCACGTGGAGTTCGAGCTGATCCTGGCCGTGGTGATGGTGGTGCTGGTGATCTTCTTCTTCCTGCACAGCTGGCGCGCCACGCTGATCGCCAGCCTGGCCGTGCCGATCTC
>SEGN01000201.1 GCA_004211245.1 Variovorax sp. | reverse complement strand
TTGTAGTTCGCGACCAGCTGCTCGAAAGCATGCGCGGCCTCCACGATGCGCTCGGCATGCTGGTTGAACATCTCGAAGAAATTCCCCTCTCGGGGCAGCAGCTTGCCGAACATGGCCTTGAACCCTTAAACGATGCGTGTTTCGCCGTGATGACGAATTCGTGACACGCGGAAGTGTAAGGGCGCCGCAAAACGGGCCGCACAGGCGCGCTCAGGCCTGCAGGAGTTTCGATTTCACGAACAACGCCGCTTTCCTCGCGTTGTTCAATCGCTGCGAAAAAGTCACCGGCTTCACGACGGCCCCGCTTTTCGGGACGTAGGCAATGCGCCAGGCTTGACGCATGAAGGGCGCATTGGCCTGCAGCCTGCCGCCGCTTTTCGCATCTGCCGCAAGGTAGTTGCCACTGTGCGAGCGCAGCATCAGCTGCGCGCCGGTCACCGGAACGCTGTCGAACATGGCGCCGTCGTCGCACTGGTCGCTCATCCGGACCGTTTCGTCGACCTCCGGATCCACGCGCAGGTAGGTTCCCGCAGCGCACCGGATCGCGATCTTGCCGCGACCCTTCTGCTCCATCACGAACTGGCAGCCCGCATCGTCCACGCTGGCCCCCGACCAGGTCAGCTCGGCGCCAGCGGCGCCCGTCGTCCGGAGGAACTTCCCGTCCTGGCCCTTGAGCCCGAACATGTCGGCGAGAGGCCCGGTGAGTTGTGGATCGTCGATCTCGTCCAGACCCACGAACCTGAAGCCGAGTGCCTGCAGCCGGGGAATCAGGTAGCGGGTCAATTCCAGTGTCCGGCTCTTCGCGGCAACGGTTTCCATGTCGGCAGTGTCGTCGTGCATGACGACGACACCGCGTCCCTTGTCGGCGATTTCGGCCAGGTAGACATCGGCGGCCTCCTCGACGGTCTTTCCCAGCTTCCAAGAGTGGCAGTCGGTCCCGGAGATGTCCCAATAGACGGGTCCGACATGTCGAAACGAGCTGCGCATATCGACGTTCAGTTCCCTCGCCACTTCGGGCGACCACTTGCCGTAAGTCGCCCGGAAATAGATCGGCTTGCCCTCGTTGTACTTCTGGATCACCGTGTTGGTTCGAATGATCTGGTCGCGCACATCACCGTTGACCGAAACGTAATACGGCAGATCCGGGTGCTCGAAGGTGTGGTTGCCGATGATGTGGCCGTCCGCGTGCAGTTGATCGAGCACCTCGGGCCGCTCGACTGCGAACTTGCCCACCACGAAGAATGTGGCGCGAACACCGCGCTCTTTCAGGAAGCGACCGATCTCGGCACTGGCAGCACCCGGGCCATCGTCGTAAGTCAGGCACAGGGTCTTTTCAGCAAGGTCGAGGTTCTCGATGCTTTTCAACGCAAACATTGCTGCTTCCAGGCCGCTCCGGCAAAGACATCCAGGTACCTTCTCGCGACGTTCTGGGCGCGGTGATCCTGCAGGTATGCCATCTTGGCCTCCGACATCGCCTCGACCTCCGGGTTCGCGAGACACTCTTCGAGCAGGTTCGTCAGCGCCTGCACGTCACCCATGGGAAACACCGCGCCGAACTGGCCGACCGCCTCGGGCAGGCCGCCGGCATCGGAGACCAGCATCCTGCATCCGCAGGCAAGCCCTTCCAGCGCGACGATGCCGAAGCCTTCGGCACTGATCGACGGCACGATCATGACGCGGTGGCGATTCATCGTGACCGCTAGCGCCTCGTCGCGCATGAAGCCCAGAAACGACACCCGCTCGCCCAATCCGAGTTCCGCCACGCGAGCGTTCAGCGCCTCGTAATCGGCGCCATCCCCGACGATGTTCAATTTGAACGGCCGGCTTACACGACTGCACGCCTCCAGCAGCATGCTGCAACCCTTCTGGGTCACCAGTCGCCCGACGAACAGGAAATCGACATCGCGCGGCACCTCGTGGATACGGAACGTCTTGTCGTCGTAGGCGTTGTAGATCACGGTCGACGCCACCGGCAGCGAACGAGCGACGCTGCAGCTCACCGCAATGTTCCGCGCAGCACCCCGGATCACGAAGTTCTTCAGCTTCGTCTTCCGGTTGAACATGTTCGAAAGGTGGAAATCGTTGTGCGAAACGACCCACTTCTTGAAGGGATTGAACATCAGCAGCCAAACACCTTTCAACGTGATGTTCGGCATGTAGAGCACATCGCTCCAGAAAAAGAGCTTCAGCTGCGACAGCGTTCTGGAGGAGTGGACGACTTCGATGCCCTCAAGGGGTGCATTGACATCCTGCTCCTGTTCGGTGGTGATCTTCACCTCATGCCCCTGCCGGCGAAACTCGCGCGCAAGCGACAGGGTCAGGTTCTCTATCCCGCCAATCGCGGGATAGAAAACCGCGCAGTAGATCAGGATTTTCATTTCGACATGGGCCCCCGTGTGCGACCTCTGCAAACGGACACATGCCACAGCTGCATGCACAAAGGTCGTGATCGTCGTTGGCGACTTTTACGCCATCGATGTTAACCAGTCACCCCATAGAGTTGTGAACTTTGGACTAATACCGCCACCGGATATTTTTCACTCGTCAGAACGCGGGACCACCGAGCGGGCCGGGCCGGGCCCGAGCGCAGCGCATCGACCGTCACCGCATCAGGCCGATCGCGTTGCCAGTCGTTCGATTTGCTGACCGGCCGCGGCCGCCAACGCCGCCGCCGCCACTCGCTCCGGCGCGATCTCGGCCAGCGGCTGCAGCACGAAGGCCCGCTCGCCCATGCGAGGATGCGGCAGGGTCAGCGTCGGGGTGTCGAGTACCGTGTCGCCGTGCAGGAGCAGGTCCAGGTCGAGCGTGCGCGGGGCGTTGCGATAGGGCCGCTGGCGGCCCGCACGCTGTTCGAGTTGCTGCAGGGCCTCCAGCAGGGCCGGCGCGTCCAGTGCAGTGTCGATGGCCGCGACGGCGTTGATGAAGTCCGGCCCGCTCGCTTCGAAGGGCGCGCTGCGGTACAGCGACGACCGCGCCGCCACCCGCGTATGCGGCAGTGCATCGAGATCCAGAAAGGCCTGTGTCACCGCGGCCCGGGCATCGCCGAGGTTCGCGCCGATGGCGACGTAGGCCCGCGTCGTCATTCGGCCGGGGAGCTTTCGCTGCCGCCGCCCTCGGGGCGCGGCTTGCGGCGCCGGCGACGCTTGCGCGGCGCACTGCCGGCCTCGCCATCCGGAGGCGCCGCCGAGTTGCGCTCGACCTCTGCGGACGGCGCGGCGTCGGATGCGGTTCCGGGCGACCGCAGCGGCTGCGGCGCGCGCACACGCACACGCGCCCCCTTTTTCTGTTCGTCGCGCACCTGGTCCATCAGGTCCTGTCGACTCAGGTCGTCGGCGGTGCTGAACTCCTGCCACCACTCGGCGATTTCCTCGCTGACCTCGCCCACATCGGCACGCAGGCGCATGAAGTCGAAGGCGGCCCGAAAGCGCGCCTGCTCGACCAGGCTGTAGGGCGTGGCGCCGCTGCGCTTGTCGAAGCGCGGCTGCATCATCCAGATCTCGCGCATGTCGGCAGCCAGCTTGCCGCGCCCGGAGACGTCGCCAATGCGCGAATTGAACACGTCGTCGATCGCGTCCTGCAGCGCCGGGTAGGCCGGCTGGCCGCGCTGGCCCTGCTGCCCTTCGGCGCGTGCGGCCCAGCCGTCGCGCACGTCGGCCCACAGCACGCAGGCCAACAGAAAGCTCGGCGCCACCGGCTTGCCCTCGCCCACGCGCCGATCGGTGTCCTGCAGCGCGGCCGTGACGAACGGCTGTTCCGCGCGCTCCACCACCACATCGAGCAGCGGGTAGATGCCCTTGCTCAGGCCCAGCAGCTTCAGCTGCGCGATGGTGGCGATCGAGTGCCCGGTCTGCAGCAGCTTGAGCATTTCGTCGAACAGGCGGCTTTGCGGCACATCGGCCAACAGCTTGCTCGACTCGACCAGGGGCGCCTTCGTCTTCGGCTCGATCGTGAAGCCGAGCGCCGCAAGCTTGGCCGAGAAGCGGATGGCGCGAATGATCCGCACCGGGTCTTCGCGGTAACGCGTGGCCGGGTCGCCGATCATGCGCAGCGTGAGCTTCTTCGCATCCTTGATGCCGTTGTGATAGTCGACCACGACCTGGTTCGCCGGGTCGTAGTACATGGCATTGACGGTGAAGTCGCGGCGCGCGGCATCTTCCTCCTGCGGGCCCCAGACGTTGTCGCGCAATACGCGCCCGGTCGAATCGACCGCGTGCTTCATGCTCGCGAGCTCGCCCTTGCTGGTGCGCTCGTTGCCCTTGACCTGTTCGGCCGCGGCGTTGTCCATGTAGGCGCGGAAGGTCGAGACCTCGATCACCTCGTGCTCGCGCCCGCGGCCGTACACCACGTGCACGATGCGGAAGCGCCGGCCGATGATGAAGGCGCGCCGGAACAACCCCTTGACCTGCTCCGGCGTGGCGTTGGTCGCCACGTCGAAGTCCTTGGGTCGCAGCCCGAGCAAGAGGTCTCGCACCGCCCCGCCGACCACATAGGCCTCGAAGCCGGCCTGCTGCAGGGTGGTCACGACGTTCTTCGCACGGTCGTCGACCAGCGCGGGGTCGATGCCGTGCACGCTGGCCGGCACCTCCTGACGCTTGCCGAAGCGCGGCGCGGCGCCCGATTTGCCGAGCAGTTTGTCGATGAATTTCTTGATCATTGGTTGTTGTGGGCTTTGTCGGCGCCCTTTATTCATTTTCGAGCATGGCCCGGATCAGCGGAATGGTGATGGCGCGCTGGGTGCGCAGCGCAAAGCCGTCGAGCTGGTTCAGCAACTCCATGAGGTGCCCCAAGTCGCGGCTGAAGCGGTGCAGCATGTAGTCGAGCACGTCGTCCGAGAGCATCACGCCCCGGGCGTCGGCCGCCTGGCGCAGCACCGCGCGCCGTTCGGACTCGCTCAACAGCTGCAAGTGGAACACATGGCCCCAGCCGAGCCGGGTGCGCAGGTCTTCGCGCAATGGCAGATCGGCTGGTGGAAGCGTGCCGGCCGCCACGACCCCGCGCTGCAGGCCCTGTGCGTTGATGAACCAGTTGAACGCGGCGTGCTGCTGCACGGCGGTGTAGAGCTGCACGTCGTCCATCAGCACGGCGACCCAGCGTTCGTCGAAATCCGGAGGTTCCAGCAGACCGGCATGCAGCCAGCCGACGCTCGCGCCCTGGTCGCGCAACGCGGAGCGCACCGATTCGAGCAGATGGCTCTTGCCGCTGCCGCTGTCGCCCCACAGGTAGGTCGGCACGGGCGAATGCACCGACTGCGTGCCTCCAGCGCCGACCCAGACCTGCAGGTGGCGCACCGCGGCTTCGTTCGGGCCGGCGAAAAAGCCGGCCAGCGTGGGGCCCGTGGCCAGGCCGATGTCGAGCGCGAGCTGCTTCATGCTCCGAAGCGCCGGCACGCCCGCACCGTGCCGTGGAGGGCCGGTTCGGGGGTGTGCGCTGTGGAGAGGTTCATGAAGCGGAATGCGGGCGGAAAACGGCAGGGCCCGCGGCCCTTAAAATCGTGGCGAATTCTATCGGCCCGGGCGCCTTCGCGACCGGCGCCATCCCCTCCTCCCGCCGCCGCCACACCATGACCCCGAAC
>SEGN01000200.1 GCA_004211245.1 Variovorax sp. | reverse complement strand
TCCTCGATGGAACGCTTGCCGTCGCACAGGATGAAGGCCGAACGCTGGCGCGGCGTCAGGCGGATCGTGCGATCCCTGAACGCCTGCTGGCCGGCTTCGGTTTTGAAGAGAATCATGGCTTTCCTTCCGCGATAGGGGCTCGCAAACACCGCGGCAGGACAACGAATCGCACCCTGCAAACGCGCGGCAACTGCCTCCCATGGCGGGGAAGTTTGACATCAAATCGAAATTCGGTTGCAAATTGACACATGCTGACAGGGAAATTACGCCCAGCCTGTGACGAATTGCGTGGCGCGGGCGACACAACGGCCGCCCGGCGCCGGGACCTCAGCGTGCGGCCAGTTGCTGCCAGGTATCGATCACACTGTCGGGGTTGAGCGAGATCGACTCGATGCCCTGCTCTGCCAGCCAGAGCGCAAAATCCGGGTGGTCGCTCGGCCCCTGGCCGCAGATACCGACATACTTGCCGGCCGACTTGCAAGCCGTGATGGCCCGGCTCAGCATGGCCTTGACCGCCGGATCGCGCTCGTCGAAATCGGCAGCCAGCAGTTCGAGGCCCGAATCACGGTCGAGCCCCAGCGTGAGCTGGGTCAGGTCGTTCGAGCCGATCGAGAAGCCGTCGAAGAACTCGAGGAACTCGTCCGCAAGGATCGCGTTGCTCGGCACTTCGCACATCATGATGATCTTGAGCTCGTTCTCTCCACGCTTCAGGCCCTCGGCGGCGAGCAGCCCGGTCACCCGCTCTGCCTGCTTCAGCGTGCGCACGAAGGGCACCATGATCTGCACATTGGTCAGGCCCATGTCGTTGCGCACGCGCTTGAGAGCCTCGCATTCCATCAGGAAGGCCTCGCGGAACTCCTCGCTCACATAGCGGGCCGCACCGCGGAAACCCAGCATCGGATTTTCTTCTTCCGGCTCGTAGCGCGAGCCGCCGATCAGTTTGCGGTACTCGTTCGACTTGAAGTCCGACAGCCGCACGATCACGGGCTTGGGCCAGAACGCCGCGCCGATGGTCGCAATGCCTTCGGCCACCTTGTCGACATAGAAAGCACGCGGCGACGCGTGGCCGCGCGCCACCGACTCGACCGCCTTCTTCAGGTCGTTGTCGACGTTCGGGTAGTCAAGGATCGCCTTCGGGTGCACGCCGATGTTGTTGTTGATGATGAATTCCAGCCGGGCCAGACCCACGCCGTGGTTCGGCAACTGCGCGAAGTCGAATGCCAGCTGCGGGTTGCCCACGTTCATCATGATCTTGAGGTCGATCTCGGGCATCGCGCCGCGCTTGACCTCGGTCACCTCGGTTTCCAGGAGGCCGTCGTAGATGAAACCCGTATCGCCTTCGGCGCAGCTCACCGTGACCAGCGTGCCGTCCTTCAGCAGGTCGGTCGCATCGCCACAGCCGACCACGGCAGGGATGCCGAGCTCGCGCGCAATGATGGCCGCGTGACAGGTGCGCCCGCCCCGGTTGGTCACGATGGCCGCAGCGCGCTTCATCACCGGCTCCCAGTTCGGGTCGGTCATGTCGGTAACCAGTACGTCGCCGGCCTGCACCTTGTCCATCTCGCTGATGTTGTAGACCAGCCGCACCGGCCCGGTACCGATCTTCTGGCCGATCGCGCGGCCCTCGGCGAGCACGGCGCCACGGCCCAGCAGCTTGTAACGCTGCTCGGCCTTGCCCTGCTGCTGGCTCTTCACCGTCTCGGGGCGCGCCTGCAGGATGTAGAGGTGGCCGTCGGTGCCGTCCTTGCCCCATTCGATGTCCATCGGCCGGCCGTAGTGTTCCTCGATCACCAGTGCGTACTTCGCAAGCTGCTCGACGTCGGCATCGCTCAACGAATAGCGGTTGCGCTGCTCTGTCGGCACGTCGGTTGTCTTGACCAGCTTGCCGCTGGCCGCCTTCTCCTCGGCGCTCGCGAACTCCATCTGGATCAGCTTGGAGCCTAGGTTGCGGCGGATCACCGCGCGTTTGCCGGCCTTGAGCATCGGCTTGTGCACGTAGAACTCGTCGGGGTTCACGGCGCCCTGCACCACCGTCTCGCCCAGGCCGTAGCTGGAGGTGATGAACACCACGTCCTCGAAACCCGATTCGGTGTCGATGGTGAACATCACGCCGGCCGCGCCGAGATCGCTGCGCACCATGCGCTGCACGCCGGCCGAGAGCGCCACCACGTCATGCGCAAAGCCCTTGTGCACGCGGTAACTGATGGCGCGGTCGTTATAGAGCGAGGCGAAGACTTCCTTCATCTTGTGCAGCACGTCGTCGATGCCGACCACGTTCAGGAAAGTCTCCTGCTGGCCGGCGAAAGACGCGTCAGGCAGGTCTTCTGCCGTGGCCGACGATCGCACCGCGAAACTGGCCTGCGGGTTGCCGGCGCTCAGCGTCGCAAACGCGTCGGCGATCGCCTTCTGCAGATCTTCAGGAAAGGGCTGGGCTTCGACCATGGCGCGGATCTCGGCGCCGGCCGCCGCCAGCGCGCGCACGTCGTCGGTGTCGAGCGCAGCCAGGCGCTTGCTGATCTTGTCGGCCAGGCCGTCATGTGCGAGGAAGGCACGGAACGCATGCGCCGTGGTCGCAAAACCCGTGGGCACGCGCACGCCTTGCGGCAGCTGGGAAATCATCTCGCCGAGGCTGGCGTTCTTGCCGCCGACCGACTCGACGTCGGTCATCCTCAGGTTTTCAAACGCAACGACCAGATCGGTCGCTCCAAAGAGTTCAGACATGGGAAGGCTCCAGAAGTTAAAACCGGCGGCGCATGCAGACGGCACGGCACGATCGTTATCGTTGTTCGGGGTGCGGTCGCGGTCTGCATGGGGAGATGGAGCGGGAAAGCGGATTCCCGATAATGGGCAGGATTGTAGGCGCGGCACCCCCGCCCGCGCCGCAGGACAAGGCCGCCAGAAATGCACACGCGCACCGTCTTCTTCGTCTCAGATGGCACCGGCATCACGGCCGAAACCTTCGGTAACGCCGTTCTGGCACAGTTCGAGATCACGCCACGCCACGTCCGCCTGCCCTTCACCGACACGGTGGACAAGGCGCACCAGGCGGTGCGGCGCATCAACCACACCGGCGAGCTGGAAGGGCAGCGGCCGATCGTCTTCACGACGCTGGCCAACATGGACGTGCTCGAGGTGATCGAGACCGGCTGCAAGGGCATGCTGCTCGACATGTTCGGCACCTTCGTCCGACCGCTCGAGATCGAGCTGGCGATGAAGTCCAACCACCGCATCGGCCGCTTCAGCGACGTGAGCAAAAGCAAGGCCTACGACGCCCGCATCGCTGCCATCGATTTCAGCCTGCAGCACGACGACGGCCAAAGCAACCGTGACCTCGATGGCGCAGACGTGATCCTGGTGGGCGTGAGTCGCAGCGGCAAGACGCCGACCTCGCTCTATCTGGCAATGCAACACGGCCTGAAGGCGGCGAACTACCCGCTGATCCCGGAAGACTTCGACCGGCGCCAGTTGCCGCCCGCACTGCTGCCGCACAAGAAAAAGATCTTCGGCCTGACGATTCAGCCCGAGCGGCTGGCGCAGATCCGCAACGAGCGGCGTCCGAACTCGCGCTATGCCAGCATCGAGAATTGCCGCCACGAGATCTCAGAGGCCGAGGCGATGATGCGGCGCGCCGGCATCCGCTGGCTGTCGACCACGACCAAGTCGATCGAAGAGATCGCGACGACGATCCTGCAGGAACTGCGGCCGGAGCGGCTGACCTATTAGGCCGCGACCGCGGTCTCCTTCGCAACCGGCTCATCGGCCGGCGCGGTGGTACGGATCAGATGGTCGAACGCGCTCAACGCCGCCTTCGCGCCCTCGCCCGCCGCGATGATGATCTGCTTGAACGGCACGGTGGTCGCATCGCCCGCCGCGAAGACGCCGGGCACCGAGGTCTGGCCCCTGGCGTCCACGATGATCTCGCCGTGCTTCGACAGCTCGACCACACCCTTGAGCCAGTCGGTGTTGGGGATCAGGCCGATCTGGATGAACACGCCTTCGAGCGGCACCGTGTGCAGCGCGCCGCTTGCGCGATCCTTGTAGACCAGGCCGTTGACCTTTTGGTCGCCGGTGATCTCGGTGGTCTGCGCGTTGGTGAAGATGTCGACGTTGCTCAGGCTCTTGAGCTTGCGCTGCAGCACGGCATCGGCGCGCAATGCGGTGTCGAACTCGATCAGCGTGACATGGCCCACGATGCCGGCGAGATCGATCGCCGCCTCGACGCCCGAGTTGCCGCCGCCGATCACCGCAACGCGCTTGCCCTTGAACAGCGGGCCGTCGCAGTGCGGGCAGTAAGCCACGCCCTTGTTCTTGAACTCGTGCTCGCCGGGCACGTTGATGTTGCGCCAGCGCGCGCCGGTCGAGATGACGACCGTGCGGCTCTTGAGCGAAGCGCCGCTTTCGAGCTGGACCTCGACAAATTCCTTCCCGGGCACGAGCGCCTTGGCGCGCTGCAGATTCATGATGTCGACGTCGTAGTCGCGCACATGCTCTTCGAGCGCATGGGCAAACTTCGGCCCCTCGGTTTCCTTGATCGAAATGAAGTTCTCGATGCCCATGGTGTCGAGCACCTGGCCGCCGAAGCGCTCCGACGCGACGCCGGTCCGGATGCCCTTGCGAGCGGCATACACCGCAGCGGCGGCACCGGCCGGGCCGCCACCGACGACCAGCACATCGAACGGATCCTTGGCGGCAATGTTCTTCGCCTCGCGCTCGACGCCGCTCGTGTCGATCTTGGCGAGGATCTCCTCGAGGCTCATCCGGCCCTGGCCGAATTCGGTGCCATTGAGGAAGACGGTCGGCACGGCCATCACCTGGCGCTCCTTCACCTCTTCCTGGAAGGTGCCGCCTTCGATCATGGTCGTGCGGATGCGCGGGTTCTGTACCGCCATCAGGTTCAGGGCCTGCACGACATCGGGACAGTTGTGGCAGGTGAGGGAAACATAGACCTCGAACTCGAAGTCTCCATCGAGCGCCTTGATCTGGTCCAGCACGGCCTGCTCGACCTTCGGCGGATAGCCGCCGATCTGCAGCAGCGCCAGGATCAGCGAAGTGAATTCGTGGCCCATCGGCAGACCCGCGAAGCGCGGGCCGTGGTTTTCGCTCGGGCGATTGACCGAGAACGACGGCTTGCGGTGGTTGTCGTCGCGGCTCTCGGTCAGCTTGACCAGCGGCGACGCCTCGGCGACGTCCTTCAGCAGCGACAGCACTTCACCCGAAGCCGGGCTGTCGTCGAGCGAGGCGACGATCTCGATGGGTTGGCTGGCGCGGTCGAGGTAACTCTTCAGTTGGGCTTTGGTTGCGTCGTCGAGCATGGCGGACTCACTTTCGATAAGGGCGGTGTACTGGGCAGCCTTGAGCTTGCGCAGCGTTTCCTTGACGTCGCGCGCGATTTCGTTGGAATGCACTTCCATCGTCTTGATCACGCCTTCCGGGTTGATGATGAAGGTGCCACGCAGTGCAAGACCTTCTTCCGGGATGTGCACACCGAATGCGTTGGTGAGGGTGTGGGTCGGATCACCCACCAGCGGGAATTTGGCCTTGCCGACGGCCGGCGAGGTGTCGTGCCAGACCTTGTGCGAGAAGTGGGTGTCGGTGGTGACGATGTAGACCTCGGTATTCAGCTTCTGGAACTCGGCGTAGTTGTCGGCTGCGTCTTCGACTTCGGTCGGGCAGTTGAACGTGAATGCCGCCGGCATGAAGATCAGAACCGACCATTTGCCCTTGAGCGACTCTTCGGTCACCGGAACGAACTTGCCATTGAGGTAGGCCTCGGTCTTGAACGGTTGCACTTGGGTGTTGATAAGAGACATTGCTGCTTTCCTTGGTGGCTGATGAATAACGAGCCATGAGTATAGCTACTGGGCGATATTTTTCAATAGTATTAGTCTATCGTTGGCGCTGGCCGGGTTCTATCGCGGACGGCAACCCCGGCGGCCAATGAGAACGTGTATCACCCTCAAACGCATGCAGACCCGCATCGCCGGGGCTTGCCTTGCGCCCCGTTCTCCGCGGCTTGCACAATCGCCGCTTCACGCACAAGAAAGAACACCATGAAGGGCGACCCTCAAGTCATCGAACATCTGCAGGCGCAGCTCAAGAACGAGCTGACCGCGATCAACCAGTATTTCCTGCACTACCGGATGCTCAAGCATTTCGGGCTCGACAAGCTGGCGAAGAAGGAATACGAGGAGTCGATCGGCGAGATGAAGCATGCCGACTGGCTCATGGACCGCATCTTCATGCTGGATGGCCTGCCGAACCTGCAGGATCTGGCCAAGCTCAACGTCGGCGAAGACGTGCCGGAGATCCTGGCCTGCGACTTGATCGCCGAGACCGGCGCCCAAGCGACGATCAAGGCGGGGATCGAAAGCCCTCGCGCCGTAAGCCAGTGCGTTCCCAGGTAGCACGCGAGGCAAACCGCCAGACACAGACCAAAGAGCCGCACCCCTCTCAGGACGTGGGGGAGCGGCGAACCGTCGGGGGCCATGAGGGAGTAGCTCTTTCGATAGATCGGCAACACCAGGAGGGCCGTCACCGCGACGTTGACGTACGCCACGCCGATGGGACCGAAGGCCTTGAGCATGGGGTAGCTCGCGGCGATGCGGACCACGCCGGTGAAGACGGAGAACTTCACCATGACGTTGGGGCGACCCATTGCGAGGGGGGCCTGCCAGGCGGTGGCGGTGAAGAGGTCGAGGGTGGCGTTGCAGGCCAGGATCAGCA
>SEGN01000199.1 GCA_004211245.1 Variovorax sp. | reverse complement strand
TTGATCTCTGCCAGCGGAATGCACAGCAACAAGGTCAGCAGCATCAAGCCGATGACCTTGAGCAGCATGGAATTCCTGAGCGCCTGAAACATGGGGGTCCTCCGTTGAATGTCGATGCCCCGATGCTCGCGGCGCCGATCGAAGCGGGTGTGAAGTGCCGCACCGCTGCACTTCACACAGGCTTCACACAGGCACGCCCGCTTCCCGTGGCCTTCCTATGGGCTTCGCAACCGCTCGCGACATTGGAGCCATGCCAACCCGCAACACCCGAGGAGTCCACACCATGCAACGACAAGCCGCCCCCCGCCGCCAGGGACACTGGCTCTGGCTCGCGACCGTGAGCGTCGCCACCACCTGCTTCGTGCTGCTCACGGCCCGCCCGGCCGGCGCGCAGGAGCCCGGCCCGCGCCTGAAGACCGAGAGCCCGTACTTCTTCGTGAAGAGCGATGCACCCGACACCGACCGCCTGCCCCTCAAGGGCACCGAGGTGAATGTGCGCGTGTCGGGCGTGATCGCCGACGTGACGGTGACGCAGACCTACCGCAACGAAGGCCAGCGCGCGATCGAGGCGAAGTACGTGTTCCCCGGTTCGACCCGTGCGGCCGTGAGCGGCCTCAACGTGCGCCTGGCCGACCGCCTCATCACCGCGCAGATCCGCGAGAAGCAGCAGGCGAAGATCGAATACGACACCGCGAGGAAGGAAGGCAAGACCGCCGCGCTGCTGGAGCAGCACCTGCCCAACGTGTTCCAGATGAACGTCGCCAACATCCTGCCCAACGACGAGGTGAAGGTGGAATTGCGCTACACCGAGCTGCTGGTGCCGAACGCAGGCAACTACCAGTTCGTGTTCCCGACCGTGGTCGGGCCGCGCTACAACAGCCCGCAATCGGCAAATGCCCAGGCGAAGTGGGTCGCACAACCCGTGCTGCGCGCCGGCGTCGCGCCGAACACCAGCTTCAAGCTCAAGGTGGCGATCGACACGCCACTCGGGCTGAAGGAAGTGCGCTCGGCCACCCATGCGATCGACGTGAAGAAGCAGGACAACGACCAGCATGCCGACATCTCGCTGGCCGCCGCCGGCGAGCCCGCCGACAACCGCGACTTCGTGCTGGACTATCGCCTCGCCGGCGACCGGATCGAGTCCGGCCTGATGCTCTACAAGGGCCAGGGGGACAACGCCGAAAACTTCTTCCTCGCGATGATCGAGCCGCCCAAGTCGGTGGCGGCGACGGCCATCTCGCCGCGCGACTACATCTTCGTGGTCGACATCTCGGGCTCGATGCACGGTTTTCCGCTCGATACCGCCAAGGTCATGCTGGAGCGTCTGATCGGCGGCCTGCGCCCGAGCGACACCTTCAACGTGCTGCTGTTCTCCGGCAGCAACAAGATGCTCTCGCCCACGTCCGTGCCGGCCACGCGCGCCAATATCGAGCAGGCGCTCGCCACCATCACGCAGTATCAGGGTAGCGGCAGCACCGAACTGATCCCGGCCTTGAAGCGCGCCTACGCCGAGCCCAAGCCCGAAGGCGTCTCGCGCAGCGTGGTGGTGGTGACGGACGGCTACGTGACGGTCGAGCGCGAAGCCTTCGAGCTCGTGCGCAAGAACCTGTCGAAGGCCAACCTCTTCTCCTTCGGCATCGGCAGCTCCGTCAACCGCCATCTGATGGAAGGCCTCGCGCGCGCCGGCATGGGCGAGCCGTTCATCATCACCGACCCGGTCCAGGCGCCCGAGCAGGCGGCGCGCTTCCGCCGCATGGTGGAGTCCCCGGTGCTCACCAACGTGAAAGCCACTTTCGGCGGACTCGACGTCTACGACGTGGAGCCGACGACGCTGCCCGACGTGCTGGGCGAGCGCCCGGTGATCGTGTTCGGCAAATGGCGCGGCGAACCGAAAGGCCGCGTGATCATCCAAGGCCAGAGCGCCAGCGGTCCGTACCGCCAGGAACTCGCCATCGACACGAAGCTGCGCCAGGACACCGCCGCGCTGCGCACCTTGTGGGCACGCCACCGCATCGCCGCGCTGAGCGACCAGGAGTCGCTGGAAGCAGGCGACACCTTCAAGCAGCGCATCACCGACCTGGGCCTGAAGTACAGCCTGCTCACGCAGTACACCAGCTTCATCGCAGTCGACAAGGTGGTGCGCAATCCCGCGCCACACAACGCCACGAGCGTCGACCAGCCTTCACCGCTTCCCAAGGGCGTGAGCGAGTTGGCCGTGGGCGGCGCCACGCTCGGCGCCGAAGTGCCGAGCACGCCGGAGCCGGAGACGCTGGGCGCCATTGCGGTGGTGCTGTCGATGCTGGCCATGCTGCGCCGCCGTGCACGCCGTTTCGACCGCCGTCGCTTCACCGCCTGAGGAGCCGGCCATGTCACTTGCTTCGCTCGCACGAACCCACCCGCGCCTGGTCGACTGGGGCATTCGCCTCGACCGTGCACCCGCGGCCGGCTGGCTCGCGCTGCAGGCCGCCGCCCTCACGCCCACCTGGCTCTGGATGGCCGCCCGCCTGCGGGACGGCTCCGACGACCCGCTCGGACTGCTCGCGCTGGCCGCGCTGGCGGTGCTGGTGTGGCAGTGCCGGCGCGACCTGCGTGCCTCGCCCCGCCTCGGCTGGCTCGCGCTGACCGCCGTCGGCACGGTCGCGGCCACGCTGCTGCGCACGAGCCTGCCGCCGCTGGCCGCCAGCTTGCTGGCCGTGCTGGCGCTGGCGTTCGGGCTGATGGCTTTTCTGCCGCGCCGGGTGGCCGCCGCGCCCGTGGCCGGTCTCGCGGTGCTGGCGCTGCCGCTGCTGTCGTCGCTGCAGTTCTATGCCGGCTATCCGCTGCGCGTGGTCACCGCCGAAGCCAGCCGCTGGCTGCTCGCGCCGGCCTTCGAGGTCGCACGGGAGGGCACCACCTTGCTGGTCGACGGCCGGCTGGTGATCGTCGACGCGCCGTGCTCCGGCGTGCAGATGGCCTGGCTCGGCTACTTCACGGCCTGCGCGGTCGCGCTCTGGGCCGGCCGCAGCGACCGCGCGTTCGCCGCGCGATTGCCGATGGTCGGCGTGCTGGTGCTGGCCGGCAACATCCTGCGCAACAGCGTGCTGGTCGCGTACGAAGGAGCGGGTCATCCGATGGTGTCCTGGGCGCACAACGCCTTCGGGCTCGCCGTGCTGGCGCTCGTCTGCGGCGGCATCGCCTGGGCCATGGCACCGCGCAGGAGCCTGCCATGCTGACCATCGACAAGTTCCTGTTCGCCAACCACTTCATGCAGCGGATCGCGCACAAGGCGTTGTTCGCTGCCGCAATGGCCCTCTGCGTGGTTTGGGTTGCAGTGCAAGCATTGCAACCCGACCCCGCTCGCACGGGGTCGGTGGCTTCGTTTCATGAATGGCCGGCCCAATGGGACGGCGCACCGCTGCGCCCGCTCGCACTCAGCGCCGTCGAGCAGCGTTTCGCGCAGCAGTTCCCCGGCAGCATCGCGCGCATGACCGACGGCCGCCAGATGCTGGTGCTGCGCGACGTCCAGTCGCCCACACGCATGCTGCACCCGGCCGCCGACTGCTACCGGGCGCTGGGCTACCGCATCGAACAGGCGCGGCTGGAGCGGGACGCTCGGCAGCGCCTGTGGCGCTGCTTTTCGGCTGCCCGCAACCACGGGCAAACCCTGCGCGTGTGCGAGCGCATCGAAGCCGCCGACGGCAGTTCTTTCACCGACACTTCTGCCTGGTACTGGGCGGCGGCCAGCGGACAATCGAAGGGCCCATGGCAAGCCGTCACGACCGCGAATCCGCTTTGAAAAACCGACCCCTGTGAAGAAGATCCTGCTCTCCCTGCTGTTCGTGGCCCTGGCACTGGTGGTGACCGCCATCGTCGCCGTGGTGTTGATCGTGAAGATCGTGCTGGCGCCGGCCACCGGCGAATGGTCGAGCCGGGTACGTGTCGGCCCCGTGGCATTCGACGTGGGCGTGCCGACCGCGATCCGCGTCGCCACCGCACCCTGGTTCGCGCCGCGGCTGGACGGCCATTCGCTCGACACCCGCTACGGGCCGGTGCGCTTTGCCTGGCGCGAAGCCGGCCAGACGCTGGAGCTCGCGTGCGCGCCCTGCAGCACCACCGTGCCGGAACTCGGCGCCGAGCCGATCCGGCTGGAGCGACTGCTGATCACCGCCCGGCGCGACGTCGCGGTGCTGAATGGCACGATCGAGGCGACGCGGGACGGGGCGCCGCCGCTGCGCGGGCGCTGGGATGGCCGCCTGTCGCAGAAGGCGCTGCAACTCGACATCGACATGGCGGCCTCGCCGATCGCACAGTGGTACGCGATCTTCGTACCGGCACTCCCCGAGTTGCAACGCGCCCGCATCGGCGGCACGCTCGGGCTCAAGGCCCAAGTCACGCTGCCGGCGGACAGCTTCACACTGCAGCCGGTGCTGTCGCAGTTCACCGTCGAAGGACTCGGCACCGAGGCCATGCTCAATGCGCGCACGAGTTGTGGCCCGTCGGCCAGGCTGAGTGCCGAGAGCTGGCTGGCCCGCGCCGTGATCGCGGCCGAAGACCAGCGCTTCTTCCAGCATCCGGGCTACGACCTCACCGAACTGGGCGCCGCCATGGCCGCCAACCAGAAGACAGGCCAGGTCGAGCGCGGCGGCAGCACGCTCACGCAGCAGCTGGTCAAGCTGCTGGTCACCGGCAGCGAACGCACCGGCGAGCGCAAGCTGCGCGAGCTGCTCTACGCCGAGGAGATGGAGCAGACGCTGGGCAAGGCGCGCATCCTGCAGCTGTACCTTGACAATGCGCCGTGGGGCGGCGAGACCTGCGGCGCCGAGGCCGCCGCGAAGCGCTACTTCAAGCGCAGTGCACCCAGGCTGGAACCGGCCCAGGCCGTCTGGCTCGCCGCCATGCTGCACAACCCGAGCGCCGAAGTCGCGCAATGGCAGCGCAGCGGCAACATCGATGCCGCACGCGCGAAATGGGTCGCGGAAGGGATCCGGCCGATCCTGCGCGGGCAGCGCGAATCGCTCTTGAAGGCGGTGGCGAACGCGCGGTTTGCAGCGCCGGGCGATGCGGCCGCACGATGAGCCGCCAAACGAAGCTGATCGTTTTCAGCGGTTTGCCCGGCACCGGCAAAACGACCATTGCGCGCGAGCTCGTCGCCCGATCCCCATTTGTCTATCTGCGCATCGACGCCATCGAGCAGGCCGCACCGTCGACGCGTGGAGAGCCGACAAGCCGACATTCCGGATCATGGACAGAAGCACGCATGGTCATCGATTCCGCGATCTGCGATCCGGGCACCACGGCTGTCCTGATCCTCGGCGGGGCATCCCTCACATCGTCGGCATCCGGTCCACCGTCGCCAATGCCGGATCCAGAAAATCCCACGCAAGTCCGCGCACCGTGTACATGACCTTTGCGGCGATGCCGGACGTCTTCACCGTGCACGCTGCGAGCCTCGACGACCCGGACCGCTTCCAGCCGCAACTGGTCACGTATGCGGTGCGCGGACTTGCGTGGGATTTTCTGGACCCGGCATTGGCGACGGTGGACCGGATGCCGACGATGTGAGGGATGCCCCGCCGAGGATCAGGACAGCCGTGGTGCCCGG
>SEGN01000661.1 GCA_004211245.1 Variovorax sp. | reverse complement strand
CGGGGTGCGGGGTCTTCGAGCAGGATGCCGTATTCGCCGTCGGTGTCGTCGAGGCTGTCGGTGTTCTTGCGGCGTCGGACGACGGCGAGGGCGGCGTTGGCTGCGATGCGGTGCAGCCAGGTGTTGAAGCGGGCGTCGCCGCGGAATTTCGGCAGGTTCTGCCAGGCGGCGGTGAGCGTGTCCTGCAGGGCGTCTTCGGCATCGTGGGTGTTGCCGGTGATCTGCAGGCACACGTGCCAGGCGTTGGTGCGATAGCGGCCGACGAGTTCGGCGAAGGCGTGGTGATCGCCGGCCCGGCACGCCGCGATCAGGTCCGCGTCGTCCATGTCTGGTCCCCCCGTGCCGTGATCACTGTCGTTGCCGCCCCCCGGGCGCCGAGGGAATCGTACCCGCCGTCACATACAGCCGGCGGAACCAGGAATTCAGCTCCGGGCCGCACCCGGGGGCTGTGGGGACTTGCTGGTGGTCAGAGCGGGTCGATGTCGTGGTGCCCGCCGAGGTCGATGCCGAGATCGGCCGGGTCGTCGGCGCCGAGGATGGACGGGTCGACACTGTCGTCGCCGAGATCGAAATCCTGCCCGGCGGGTAGGTCGAGATCCGTGTCAACGTCGGCGTCGGTATTGAGGTCCGGGCCTGGGACGTCACCATCGGTGTCGAGGTCGGTGTCGTCGTCGAGCAGGATGATGTCGTCGTCCTCGGGTACGACCGGAACGTCGTCCATGTCGGGGACGAGGTCGGTGTCGACGGGTGCGGTGGTGGGGTCGAGGGCGACCTCGAGGGCGCGCGCCCACACATCGTCGGGCACGGGCGGCAGCGCGCCCGATACCCCCAGTGCTGCAAGGACGGAGTCGTCGTCCACTGCTGCTCTCACCTCGTTTCCCTCAGTATGTCGGCGCCGCCACAGACGGCCACACTCGTTGGATGCACCGGACCGGCGAAAGGTTCCCGCCGAACCGCCCGCATCTTCCGAGCACCGTCACCGTCGTCGGTGACGGCCTCTCCAGTGTGCACGCCCAACCTGTCGTCGGTTGGTAGCAACTATCGCTACAGGTCGATCATCGCCCACCGGCGACCGGGTGGGGCCACCGACATCGCGACCGGGTCCGGGTGGTCGGCCAGGTCGGGATCGGGGGTGTCGGCGACCAGCAT
>SEGN01000198.1 GCA_004211245.1 Variovorax sp. | reverse complement strand
GTGCGACGCAGGGTTCGCACAAGGTCATAGCCATCGCGGCCCGAAAGGCCGATGTCGCTCAGCAGAACGGTCGGCCATCGCTGCCCGGCTGCCGCAAGCGCGCCATCGTAATCGCCGGCCATGCGTACCGTCGCGCCGGCCTGATGGAGCACCAGGCTCAGCATTTCGGCTGCGTCGGCGTTGTCTTCCACAACCAGGATGTCCAGCCCCCGCAGCACGGGCTCGCCAGTTCCAGCCGACGCAGGAAGGTCGCTCGGGTGAGCCTGCGAACCGGATGAGTCGCCTTCGCCCGGAATCGCCGGGAGCGTCACCCGCAAGGTGGCTCCAAATCCGAGACCCGCACTCTCTGCCTGCACCGAACCGCCGTGCAGGTCGACCAGACGCTGGACGATGGACAGGCCCAGGCCGAGCCCGCCGTGCAGACGGTTGTCCGGCGCATCGCTCTGTGTGAACCGGTCGAACAGGTGTTCGATGAAGTCCGGTGCGATTCCCTTGCCGAAATCCTGCACCGTGAGCGCCAGGTCATCCTCTGTGCGAACCAGTTCGACCCGCACGATGCCGCCGACGTTCGAAAACTTGATGGCATTGCTGACCAGGTTCCACACGATCTGCTGGAATCTGGTGGGGTCGAGCCATGCGGACGGCTGCGCGGCATCGCCGTTCCATTGCAGCTGGATCTGCTTGGCAGCAATCGACTCCTGCACCGCGTCGATCGAACTGGTGACAAGCTCTGCCGGATCGATCCACTCCCGGTAGAGGCGCAGCTTGCCGGCGTTCACGCGCGACACGTCGAGGATGTCCGACAGGATCCGGGTTTGCGCCTTCACACTGCGATCGATCGCTTGCAGTCCCTTGCTCAGCAGGTCAGGCCGGTCTCCGTGGCGGGTGAGCAGATGCACCCAGCCGGCAATGGCGTTGAGCGGCGTGCGCAGCTCGTGCGAAAGCACCGCGACGAAGTCGTCCTTGGTACGGCTGTGCCGTTCTGCCATGGCGCGCGCTGCCTGCTCCCGCTCCAGCAGTTCCTGACGCCGCGTTTCAAGCTCCCTGCGCTCGGAGATATCGGTTGCCACCCCGACGCGCAGACCGGGCTGCGTGTGCGCTGAAAGGTTCCAGGCCAGCATCACCTCGTGACCGTCGGCGTGCAGCAGCGGGAACTCGACCTGCATCGTGTCCTGCTCCGTTGCGGGCCCGGTGAGTTGCCTGGCGACGAACTCGGACCATTCCGCTGGCGCGAACTGTCGTATCCCGTGTCCCACGAGGTGGTCGTGCGGCCTTCCCAGCAAAGTCGCCAGTGCCGGGTTCACATCCGCGAAGTTGCCGGCGGCATCGACCAGCGCGATGCCATTGGGCGCCTGGGTGTAGATGGTGCGGAATCGCAACTCGCTGCGCCGGAGGTTTTCTTCGGCCATCCGCGCGCGAATCAGCGCCTGAAGGGTGGCGATGAGAACCGCAGGTTCTGCCGGATGCACGAGATAGGCGTCGGCCCCGGCATTCAGGCCGGTCACCCTGTCGCGGTCCTGAACGAAAGCGGCGGAGAGGTGAATGACCGGCAGGGCCGCCGTTGCCAGATCGGCGCGCAAGGCGCGGCACACGTCGAAGCCATCCATGTCCGGCAGGTCGACGTCCAGCACCACGGCCGACACGGCGCCCTTTGCACAGCGCAACGCCTCGACGCCCGTGCCGGCTTCCTGCGTTCTGAACCCGGCGGCGCGCAGCGTGCGGGCCGTGGCATAGCAGGTCGCCGGGTTGTCATCCACGACCAGGATGGTGTGACGCTCGCGGTCGATGGTTGCCGAGATGACGTCTGCCGCCGCGGCCGCGGACGCCGCGGGCGTCGCCGGGGGAAGGCGGTCGGCTTGCGTCGTCACGCCTCGGCCTCCGGACCCCGGTCTCCCGGCAATTGCACCGGCAGGACCACCGAGAACGTGGACCCCTCGCCCAGGGCACTCTGCACTTCGACGCGGCCGCCGAGCAGGCCTGCGAGCTGCCGGCAGAGCGCCAGGCCCAGGCCGGTGCCGCGCAGGCGCTTCTGTACCGGTGAATCGACCTGTGCAAAGTCGTCGAACACCGCGGCGTGGTGCTCGGGGGCAATGCCGATACCGGTGTCGGCCACCGCAAATCGCACAAAACCGTCGCCCTCCGGGCGCACAGAAACGCGAACCTCGCCTTGCTGGGTGAACTTGAGCGCGTTCGAGATGAAATTGCGCAGGATCTGGGAAAGCTTCCGGTCGTCCGTATACAGCCGCGGCAGGCCCTCGGGCTCCTCGAAGACCAGCGTCATTTCGGGGTTGGTCAGAACGGGCTTGAACATGCCTCGCAGCGCGGAAAAAAGATCCACCATCTCGAACCAGGCCGGAGAGATGTCGACACGGCCGGCTTCGATCTTGGCGAGGTCGAGCAGGTCGTCGACCATCTCCGCAAACTCCGTCGCGCTGCTCTGGATGAAGTCGACCTGCCGGGCCTGTTCCTCGTTCAGGGGCCCGTCCACCCTGTCGCTGAGCAAGCGCGCGAGGCTGCGAATGGCATTGATGGGCGTACGGAACTCATGGCTCATGTAGGCCAGGAAACGGCTCTTGAGCTCCGTCGCCTTCTGCAGTTCCACCGCCTGCTCGTCCAGCTCGGCATAGAGCGCGACCACGCCGCGGTTGGTCTCCTCGAGCTCTTCGCGCAGGGCGCGCAGTTCCTCCTGGCTCCTCGCGAGGTCGATCTGCAGCTGTTCGGGCGTGGCGGGGTGGGTCATGTCAATCGGCCATGCGGATGGCCACCACGGTGGCGTCGTCGCGCACACGCGAATGGTCGCGCAATAACAGGGCTGCCAGCAAGCTCGGGTCGCGGCCGAGCGCCGACAGCCACGGCTTCACGTCCCACCGCGTGGCGATTCCATCGCTGTGAACCAGCGCCAGCGAGTGGGCAGGCCAGTCCGTCTGGGCGGCGTCGACGCGGCGCATCTGCAGCCCGGCAGTCCCGTGCTGCGTGACCATGGACCGGTCGTACGTCCCGGACACGACGCGGCCGCAGACGTTCCCGGCTCCGGCGTACTGCAGTTTCGGCTCGTCCTTCTTGGCGCGCAGGCAGAAGAGGGCAGCCCCGCGGCTCGATTGCAGGGCGCGGTGCACGTCCTGCAGCGCAACGTGCAAGTCGGCGAAGGGGTCGGCAGCGAATGCCTCGACGGCTGCACCGGAGGCGCGCGCGGCTTCCGGCCCATGGCCGAGCCCGTCTGCGACGAGCAGGGCGATGCGCTCGCTGTCGAACGCAGCAGCCCATGCGTCGCCACATGCGGTCTCGCCCGGCGCCGGCAGGCATACGGCTCCCAGCTCGAAGGCGCGTCGTCCCTGCGGCGGCGTCCCGGCGGCCTGCACCCGCGCGACGCAGACGGTGCCCTGCGGAACCGACGAATGGCAATCGAAGCTGTCTGCGATGCGTCCGATGGCACCCAGGCCCGTCCCGGCGGTGCCGCCCGTGGAATAGCCGTCGCGCATCGACTGCGCGAGGCTGGGAATGCCCGGGCCGTTGTCGATCGAGATGAGCTCGATGTCGTGCATCGAATCCCGTTGCGCGATCAGCAGGCGGCCGCCCTTCGCGTGACGCGCAAGATTTGTCGCAAGCTCGGTCACCACGATGGCCAGGCGACCGGCATCCACCTCGCTCCAGCCCAGACCCGCTGCAAGCGACGCGCAATGGCGCCGCGCTTCACCGATGCGGCTGGCATCGTCGACGACGAAAAGCCGGTGCGTCCAGCCGCGAATCACTTCCACTTGGTGATGCTCACTCGCGTGCCCCTGCCGGGCGCTGTATCGAGCTCGAAGTCCGTTACCAGACGCTTGCTGCCCGGCAAGCCGAGTCCCATTCCGCCGCCACTCGTATAGCCGTCGGTCAGCGCCAGCTTGATGTCGGCGATGCCAGGGCCCTCGTCCACGAAATGCAGCTGAAGCCCGCGTTTCGCGCCTTGCTGCAGGACGTTCCAGCGCATCAGCCCGCCCCCGCCGTGGATCAGCGTGTTGCGCGAGAGTTCGCTCGCGGCAGTGATCATTTTCGTCTGGTCCACCAGGGAGAACTTGAGCTCCTGGCACAGCGCACGCACGGTCTGGCGGCTGGCGACGATGTGCTGCTCGTTCTCGAGCGGCATGGACCCAGCAAGCTCAACGGGCACCGTCATGCCCCTGGCGGAGCCGGTCGAGCAGGGCCATGCCGCGTTCGACGTCCAGAGCCGTGCGCACACCTTCCAGCGACAGCCCCAGCTCCACGAGCGTGATGGCGACGGCCGGCTGCATGCCGACCACCACCGTCGTGGCCGACAGGATGCGACCAATGCCGGAGATGCTGGTCAGCATCCGGCCGACGAAGGAATCGACGATCTCGAGCGCTGAAATGTCGATCAGCACGCCGCTCGCACCGGTTTTGGCGATGCGCTCGGCAAGATCGTCCTGCAGCGCCAGTGCGGTCTGGTCCTGCATGTCCACCTGGATCGTCACGAGCAGCGTGCTGCCCATGCGAAGGATCGGAATGCGATCCACCTCAGCTGCCCTTGCGGCTGATCTGCCAGCCCGTTTGCCGCAGCGCCAGCGCGAGGGCATCCGCCAGCGTCGCCTTGGTCGTGATTTCGCGCAAGTCGATGCCCAGATGCACGATCGTCTGCGCGATCTGCGGACGGATGCCACTGATGATGCAGTCCGCGCCCATCAGGCGAATGGCGGCGACGGTCTTCAGAAGGTGCTGGGCGACCAATGTGTCGACGGTGGGGACGCCCGTGATGTCGATGATGGCCAGCTCGGAACCCGTCTCCACGATGGTCTGCAGCAGCGTCTCCATCACCATCTGCGTGCGGTTGCTGTCCAGAACACCGATCATGGGCACTGCGAGCACCCCGTCCCAGAGTTTGACGACCGGGGTGGAGAGTTCGAGCAGGTCCTCCTGCTGCCGGCGAATGATGTCTTCGCGTGTGCGCTGGAAGGTGGACACGGTGTACTGCGCAATGCTGTCGACCGCCGTGCTCAAATCCCAGACAGCGCCCATGAGCGCGTGCACATCGGTGCCCAGCCTGCGTTGCAGTGCTTCGAACAGGGGCTTCTTCATTGCAAGGACGAATACGCTGGTGTCGCCAGCGCTCTCACCCTTGGCTGCCCGCGAGCCGGACAGTGTTTCGAGTGAATCCCGCAGTCTTTGCCAGGCAGGCCCTTCCAGGCGGACCGGGTCTCCCCCGGATTCGAGCCCCGAAACGAAGCCGGACAGGATGGCCGAGGCCTCGGACTCCGCAGAGCGCTGCACCGACGGGTCGTCCAGCCGGGCCGCCGACAGCCATCCCTGGATCAGGGCAGCACCTTCACCGCGCAAAGCCTCGAGCAGCGCGCCTCTGTCCGTTTTCATCGAATCTCCTCGGTAGTTGTTCGAGTGGCCGCAAGCGCGAAAAGCCCTGATTGCGGTCGTCACATGCCGCTCATTCTAGATGCGAGGGATGCGGCCATCGCCCCCAATTCATGACGCGAACGGGCTGGAGTGCATGGCGTCTGCCGGGCTGAATTCTTACAGCGACGGCCGGACTTCCCTGTGCAGAATTGGAACGCCGGACCCTGCGCAGCGCACACGCTGGC
>SEGN01000660.1 GCA_004211245.1 Variovorax sp. | reverse complement strand
GGCTCGCTGATGCGCACGCCGCCCACGGCGTTGACGAACACGTCCTGGTCCATGCAGGCCACGCCGGCATGGCGGTGCAATACCGCCAGCAGCATCGCGAGCCGATCGCGGTCCAGCCCCACGCTCAGCCGCCGCGGGCTCGGCCCGCCGTTGTCGACCAGCGCCTGGATCTCGACCAGCATGGGGCGCGTGCCCTCGAGCGTGACCAGCACCACGCTGCCGGGCACCGGTTCGGCATGCTGGCTCAGGAAGATCGCGCTCGGGTTGGTCACGCCCTTCAGTCCGCGCTCGGTCATCGCGAACACGCCGATCTCGTTGACCGCGCCGAAGCGGTTCTTGATCGCACGCACGAGGCGAAAGCTCGAATGCGTGTCGCCCTCGAAGTACAGCACCGTGTCGACCATGTGCTCCAGCACGCGCGGGCCGGCCAGCGCGCCCTCCTTGGTCACGTGGCCTACCAGCACCACGGCCGTGCCGCTGGTCTTGGCGAAGCGCGTGAGATGCGCGGCGCACTCTCGCACCTGTGCGACCGAGCCGGGTGCGGACGTGAGCTGGTCGGAGTACACGGTCTGGATGGAGTCGATCACCGCGATGGCAGGCCGGTGCGCGTCGAGCGTGGCAATGATCTTCTCCAGCTGGATCTCCGCCATCACCTGCACCTGCGAATGGTCGAGCCCGAGCCGTTTGGAGCGCAGCGCGACCTGCGCGCCGCTCTCTTCACCCGTGACATAGAGCGCGTTCTGACCCGCGCGTTGCAGCGCATCGACCGCCTGCAGCAGCAGCGTCGACTTGCCGATGCCGGGGTCTCCGCCGATCAGCGTGACGCCGCCGGCCACGATGCCGCCGCCGAGCACGCGGTCCAGCTCATCCAGCCCGGTGGGCGTGCGCGCCACATCGTTGGCCTCGATCTCCGACAGCGTCGCGAGCTCCGACGAGCCCGCCAGCGCGGCGAACGGCGTGTTGAACCGGTTGTTGCCGGCGCCGCCTGCAGGTGCCGCGACCTGCTCCACCAGCGTGTTCCAGGCGCCGCAGCTCGGGCACTTGCCGAGCCACTTGGCGCTGGTGCCGCCGCACTCGCTGCAGACGTAGTTTGTTTTTTCCTTGGCCATCGAGCGAGTGTAGGCAGCGCCGGCAAAACCCCGGGAAAACCCGTGCGC
>SEGN01000659.1 GCA_004211245.1 Variovorax sp. | reverse complement strand
CCGGTGCAGAAGTACCTGCTGTGCCTGACCTTCGTCGTGGTGTTCGCGCTGCTGGCCAAGAACCTGGTGCGCAGTGCCATCGGCCGCGAATGGATGGCGATGCGCGACATGGACGTGGCGGCCGCGGTGATCGGCATCCGCCCGGTCTACGCCAAGCTCACCGCCTTCGCGGTGAGCAGCTTCATCGTCGGCGTGGCCGGTGCGCTGTGGGGCTTCATCCACCTCGGCGCGTGGGAGCCGGCGGCGTTCAGCATCGACCGCTCGTTCCAGCTGCTGTTCATGGTGATCATCGGCGGGCTCGGCTCGATCATGGGCAGCTTCTTCGGCGCCGCGTTCATCGTGCTGCTGCCGCTGCTGCTGAACCAGTTGCCGGGCTGGCTCGGCGTCTCGATCTCGACGGCGCTCGCGTCGCATCTCGAGTTCATGATTTTCGGCGCGCTCATCGTGTTCTTCCTGATCGTCGAACCGCACGGGCTCGCCCGGCTGTGGTCGACCGCCAAGGAGAAGCTGCGCCTCTGGCCGTTCCCTCACTAGATCCCTCGAGTTCAACCCCGCACCACGACGTGCCCTTTCCATCAGGAGACAAACCATGAAGCTGAAATCGATTGCGCTGGCCATTGCGGCCGTTTCCGCCCTGGTGGGCGCGGCGCCTGCCATGGCGCAGGCCAAGGAGCAGTTCTTCCCGCTGCTCGTCTATCGCACCGGCCCCTATGCGCCCAACGGCACGCCCTGGGCCAACGGCAAGCAGGACTACATCAAGTACGTCAACGCCACCGGCGGCATCAACGGCGTGAAGATCACCTACGAGGAATGCGAGACCGGCTACGCGACCGACAAGGGCGTGGAGTGCTACGAGCGCCTGAAGGGCCGCCCGGGCGTCGCGGTATTCGACCCGCAGGCCACCGGCATCACCTTCGCACTGACCGACAAGGTGCCGACCGACAAGATCCCGCTCATCACGCTGGGCTACGGCCTGTCGGCCTCTCAGGACGGCGGCGTGTTCAAGTGGAACTTCCCGATGATGGGCAGCTACTGGACGGCGGCCGACATCCTGATCCAGCACATCGGCAAGAAGGAAGGCGGGATGGACAAGCTCAAGGGCAAGAAGATCGCCCTCGTCTACCACGACTCGCCGTTCGGCAAGGAGCCGATCCCGCT
>SEGN01000658.1 GCA_004211245.1 Variovorax sp. | reverse complement strand
CAACAGAGCGAGGTCGCCGACGCCGCCTCCGATCTGCTGCACCGCGTGTTCGGTGAGGCCGGCGTGCACACGCGCACTTCGGTGGGCGTGTACAGCCTGCCGAAGAATGCGGCAGTGGAACTCGACATGGTGGTGGCCGCGGGCGAAGGCGGTTGACGCGCAAGGGAATATCCTGACGGCCGCTCACGGCGGCACGCCGTTGAAGAACAGCCGCCGATTTCGACGACATCAAGGAATTCCCATGAAAGCCACGCCCTTCGTACTTGCCCTATTGCTGTCGGCTGCCGCCTTGCCTGCCGCCGCGCAGGTCTCCGTCAACATCAATCTGCCCGGTCTCGTGCAGGTCGCGCCGCCGCCGCCCCGCTTCGAGCGCGTGCCGGGCCCGCGGGCCGGCCAGGTCTGGGTGCCCGGCCACTGGCAATGGAATGGCCGCGACTACGCCTGGGCCGGCGGCCGCTGGCAGCGCGCGCGGCCCGACTACGCGTACGCACCGGGCCAATGGGTGCAGGCCGATGGTGGCTGGCGCTGGCGCGAGGGCGACTGGCGCCGCGCCGAGCGCCGTCATGAGCGCCGCGAGGAAAGGCGGCATGACCGCCGGCACGACCGCCACGATGACCGGCATGACGACCGTCGCCATGGCGGCTACCACTGCCCGCCGGGACAGGCCAAGAAGGGCAATTGCTGATCGACCGGCGATGACGATGCCACCGTCCCGGGCCCGCCCGATCGCCTTGCCGCCCGCCGTGCGGGTGGCGTCGCTCTATCCCGGCGCATTCCTGGCCGATGCCTACGCGATCGACCTGCCGCCCGGCACCACGCACGACGCACTGGTGCTCGCGCGCTTCACGCTGGAGCGCCAGGCGCCCTGGGTCGATCGGTCGATGGCCGTGCGTGACGGCATCGTGTCGCTGTTCGGCCTGAAGACCGCGCGCGCCCTGCGTGCAGACGGCGGCCCGGCCGGAAAGCCCCGTGTCGGCATCTTCCGCATCTACGAACAACTGCCCGATGAAGTAGTGCTGGGCGAAGACGACACGCATCTCGATTTCCGCCTGTCGGTGCATCGGTCGGCCGATCAGCTGACTGCCGTCACGGTGGTGCATTGCCACAACCTGCTGGGCCGCACCTACATCCGCGTGATTGCGCCCTTTCACCGCATGGTGGT
>SEGN01000197.1 GCA_004211245.1 Variovorax sp. | reverse complement strand
TCGCCGAACGGGCCCTGCCAGGCCTTGAGCATCGGCAGGCCGCCGGCCTGCATGGCCGGGAAGAACTTGAGCTGGGTGTAGCCGTCCTCCTGCGCCGTCATGATCTCGCTGCCCGTCGCCACGCCCGGCAGCAGCGGCAGGCCGATGTCGTGGCAGGCCTTGCCGACCGAACGCGTGTAGCCGGGGCTCACGCCGAACCGCGCGCCGGCCAGTGCCGACGCCTGCGCGTCGGCGGCGCTGCGGATGGTGCCCGCGCCCACCACGGCGTCGGGCACTTCCCTCGCGATCGCTTCGATGCACTGCAGCGCCTGCGGTGTGCGCAAGGTGACCTCGAGCATGCGGATGCCGCCCGCCACCAGCGCGCGCGCCAGCGGCACCGCGTGGGCGACGTCGTGCAGCACGATCACCGGAATCACCGGGGCATCGCGCATCACCTCGAGCGCGGTCAGTCTTGTCTCTTCCATCACAGCCATGAGCAGGCTCCTTCTTCTGCGGTAAGTGCGTTGCGGCGCATGCCGGCGAACAGCTCGCGGCCCAGGCCTCGGCCATCGGACAGCGGCGGCGTGAGCTTGTGCAGTTCGGGCATGCCGTTGGCCTGCGGGCCCTGCCAGCGCACCACGCAGACCACGTCGCGGTCGAGCTCGCCAGCGGTGAAGGCTTTCTGCAGCGCGGCCTGCGAATCGAACACGCGGGCCGGGGCCTCGATCACGTGACGGTCGTCCGGCACCGACGACACCTTGATCACGCTGCGGCCCAGGTTGCCGCCCAGCAGCTTGAGCCCGCCCGTCGCGCTGAACGGGCTGGCCACCGTGCGCGTGATGGCTTCGTTCATCAACGGCGCCGCGGGGCGCCAGGAAAGCGTCGCGGCGCCGGCGTCGGCCAGGGTCGGAATGCCGGCGAACTCGCGGATGCCGCCGGCGCGCACGGTCAGCACGTCGGCGTGCATCAGTCCCGCATCGACCAGCTCACCGATCACGAAGCCCGGCCCGCCGGCCGCCTGGAACTCGTTGACGTCGGCGCTGCCGTTCGGGTAGACCCGGGCCAGCAAGGGCACGACGTCCGAAAGACGGGAGAAATCGTCCCAGTCGATCACGATGCCGGCCGCGCGCGCGACCGCCACCCAGTGGATCAGGTGGTTGGTCGAACCGCCCGTGGCGAGCAGCGCGCACATCGCGTTGACGATGGCGCGCTCGTCCACCATCACGCCGATCGGCGGGCAACGGAACGCAGCGTCGCCGGCGCGGCCGAGCACGGTGCGCACGGCCTCGCGCGTGAGCGCTTCGCGCATCGCGTCGCCCGGCTGGATGAAGGCCGTGCCCGGCACGTGCAGCCCCATCGCCTCGAGCAGCATCTGGTTGCTGTTGGCAGTGCCGTAGAAGGTGCAGGTGCCCACCCCGTGGTAGGCCGCCATCTCCGCGTCGAGCAGGCCCTTGCGGCCGACCAGGCCCTGCGCGGCCTGCTCGCGGACCTTGGACTTGGCGGTGTTGGAGAGGCCGGACGACATCGGCCCCGCCGGCACGAACACCGTGGGCAGGTGACCGAAGTGCAGTGCACCGATCAGCAGGCCCGGCACGATCTTGTCGCACACACCGAGCAGCAGCGCCGCATTGAACATGTCGTGCGTCAGCGCGACCGCGGTGCTCATCGCGATCAGGTCGCGGCTGAACAGGCTCAGCTCCATGCCCGGCGTGCCCTGCGTGACGCCGTCGCACATGGCCGGCACGCCGCCCGCGACCTGCGCGGTGGCGCCGAGCCGGCGCGCCTCGTGTTTGATGATGTCGGGGTAGTGCTGGTACGGCGCGTGGGCCGAGAGCATGTCGTTGTAGGCCGTGACGATCCCGATGTTCGGTGCGCGCTCGGCGACGATCCTGAGCTTGTCGTTGGCCGGCGCGCCGGCCACCGCATGCGCGACGTTGGCGCAACCCATCCGGTCGCTGCCTCGGTCGCGGCCGGCGATCTCGGCCAGTTGCTGCAGATAGGCCGTGCGCATCGGCGCGCTGCGCTGTCGGATCCTGTCGGTGACCTGTTGAACTGTGGGGTGTGGGGTCATGTGCGGAACATCGTACCAAGCAGAAAAGAAAAAGCCCGGCAAAAACCGGGCCCGTTCTTCGATCTGGCAATACGTATTTGCGCGCAGTCAGTCCAGCAGCTTCACTTCGACCCTGCGCGCCTGCGCGTTGTTGCCGGTGCCCGTGGTCACGGCCGGCTTCTGCAGATCGACCTTGTCGCCGGCCACGCCCAGTCCGGTCAGCACGTCGCGCACCATCTCGGCGCGCTTCCTGGCGAGTTGTTCGTTGACGGCCATGTCGCCCGTCGTGTCGTGGAAGCCCGAGACCACCGCCTTGCGACCTCCTTCGACACCCTTGATCACAGCGGCCAGCGCCTCGGCCGCGCCAGGCGCAAGGTCGGCACTGCCCGTGGCGAAGTAGAAGTTCACGATGCCGTTCTCGACGCGGATGCTGGCCCCGTCGGGAATGACGACCGATACCGTTTCGGTGACCACCGCGACGACCGGCGTTGCGGCGCCGGCGACGACGGCAGCGACCACTGGCTTGGCCGGGGAGCGCGCCGCGCCGCTCTTGTAGAGAGCGATGCCGATGACCAGGAAGATCACGAGGGCGATCACACCGACGGCGATGCCGAGAATGAGGTTCTGTTGACTGTCGTCGTCGCTTGGCGATGCCATCGGTCGGTCTCCGTAAGAAAGGGGGCGGTAAATAATGGTGTCGTGAACCATGACGCGCAAATTGTAGGTGCTGGCCCACCGGGCCTCGACCCGATGCCCAAACCGCTGCGGGACCCCAAGCCGCTGCTCGATCGCACGATCGACCAATGGGGTGGCCGCGACGATCTCTGGGTGTTCGGCTACGGCTCGCTGATCTGGAAGCCCGAATTCGTGCATGCGGAACGGCGCCCTGCCCGGGTCCATGGCTGGCACCGCGCACTCAAGATGTGGAGCCGGGTCAACCGCGGCACGCCACAGAACCCGGGCCTCGTGTTCGGGCTGCTCTCGGGCGGCAGCGTGCAGGGCGTGGTCTACCGCATTCCCGCAGCCGAGGGACTGGAGGCACTGGGCCGTCTGTGGCTGCGCGAGATGCCCACCGGGGTGTACGACCCGCGCTGGTTGGACTGCATCACGCCCGGTGGGACAGTGCGTGCACTGGCCTTCACCTTGTCGCGACGCAGCCCCAACTTCACCGGCGAGCTGACCGAGGCACGTTACCGCGAAATCTTCGCGACCGCCACGGGCCGCTTCGGCACTTCGCTGGACTACGCCTCGCAGACCCTGCTGGAACTCCGGCACCATGGCATCCACGACGCTGCGCTGGCGCGTCTGGTCCGGCTTGCGGCCGCCGATTTGTCGGCTGCTGCCGACAGCGACCGGGCGGACAGTGCGTTACAACCCTCCAGTTCGTCACCTTTCCAGGAAACACCATGACCATGCGATTCACCGCCTGCACCCTCGCCCTCGCCTCCACTGCTTTGCTCGCCGGCTGCGGCAGCATGGGCATGGGCAAAGCCAGCGCGGTCGCCGCGCTCGCGCCGACCCCCGTGATGTCGCCCAACCCGACGATGGGTCGCGTCACCTTCACCGCGCTCGACCACGGCGTGCGGGTGGCGGGCGAAGTGCGCGGCTTCGCGCCGGGCAGCGAACATGGCTTCCACATCCACGAAAAGGGTGACTGCGGCGATAACGCCATGGCCTCCGGCGGCCATTTCAATCCGGCCGGCGGAACGCACGGCAAGTTCGGCGCAGCCGGCAGCCATGCCGGCGAGCTGCCGAGCCTGGTGGCCGACGCCAACGGCGTTGCGCGCTTCAGCGCGGACGTCCACTCGATCTCCCTGACCGACGGTGCAGCCAACAATGTGGTGGGCCGCGCGCTGGTGGTGCACCGTGATCCGGACGACTTCAAAACCCAGCCGGCCGGCAACTCGGGCCCGCGCACGGCCTGTGCCGTGATCACCCGCGGTTGAGCAGCAGGCGCTCGGCGCGCGCCAGCGCCTCGAGGGTGTCGATGTCGGTGACCACGCCGACATCGTCGACCTCGAAGTCGGCGACCTGACCGGCCGCGCGCAGGCCGCGCAACACAGGCGCAGCGCCGGAGCTGCCCTCCAGTCCCATCAACGCATCGCGGCATTCCGCCGAGAAGCCGACAGGATGGCCGCGCTCGCCTCGGTAGCTCGGTTGAGCGGCACGACACTCGCCATGCAATGCCAAAGCCACTCGCCGCAACGTGGCGGGCTGCACCAGCGGCAGGTCGCCCGGCAGGATCAGCCAGCCGCCGGCATGCGCCGTCCGCCGCACCGCCGCGGCGATCGAATCGCCCATGCCCGGATGGCCTGCATCTTCCACATGCCAGGGCAGTCCGCTGGCCTGTGCCGCGGCGAGCGTGTGCGACAGCACCGGCCTGCCCGCCAAGAGCGCTGCCAGCTTGGAACCTTCGCCACCCGACGCACGGAAGCGTTCGCCCCGGCCGGAAGCCAGCACGATCACGGTAGGGAGCGCGGGCGCGTTCATCTTTGCGAGTATCCATCGACAATGGCGCCATGAGCTCTCCCAACGACTCCCTGGCCGCCCTGCGCAAGAGCTACGAGCGTGCCGAACTCGACGAGGCCGCAAGCGCAGCCGACCCGCTGCAGCAGTTCGAGCGCTGGCTTGCCGAAGCCATCGACGCGCAGGTGCCCGAACCCAACGCCATGACCCTGGCCACGGTGGCTGGGGACCTGCGGCCTTCCACACGCATCGTCCTGATCAAGGGGTGCGACGCGCGCGGCATCGTCTGGTTCACCAACTACCAGAGCCGCAAGGGGCAGGACCTGGCCGGCAACCCGTTTGCCGCGCTGCAGTTCCACTGGGTCGAACTCGAACGCGTGGTGCGCATCGAGGGCCAGGTCGAGCGGGTCGATGCGGCCGAGAGCGATGCCTACTTCGCGAGTCGCCCGCTCGATTCGCGCATCGGCGCCTGGGCCAGCCCGCAAAGCGAGGTCATCGAGGGGCGGCAGGTGCTGGTGAAGAACGCGGCGATCGCGGCGGCGAAGTTCATGCTGTCGCCGCCGCGTCCGCCGCACTGGGGCGGCTACCGTCTCGTGCCAGATCGCTGGGAGTTCTGGCAGGGCCGCGCGAGCCGGCTGCACGACCGGCTGCGTTATCGGCGCGAGGATGGCGTCTGGCGACGCGAGCGTCTCGCTCCCTGAGCTGCAACTGCTACAGCAGGTTGGCCAGCGCCATCACCAGCGTCAGCGTGACCAGCGCGAGCACGGTCGAAACGACGACGCTGGCCGTGACCAGATCCTCTGCTGTCCTATAGCGCTGCGAGAACAGGAACACGTTGGCGCCGATCGGCAAGGCGGCGGCCACCACCATCACCGTCAACGGCAGGCCACGCAGGCCGAGCGACCAGCCGAGGCCCGCGGTGAGCAGCGGGTGCACCAGGTTCTTGACGAGCGCCTGCACCAGCGCGCCGCGCCAGTGCAGCCCGACCGGCGTGAGTGCCAGCGTGATGCCGACCATCGCCAGCGCGATCGGGCTGAAGGCCTGCCCCATGAGACGAATCGGCGTGTCGATGGCCTCCGGCATGGTCCAGCCGGTCTGCGCGAACAGCAGGCCCGCCGCGATCGGCATCGGCACGGGGTGGATGATCGCGTTTCGCAACGCCCGGCCGACGGTGCGCGCCATGGCCTTGCGGTCTTGCGCGCTGGCGCCGCTGCGCGTCGCGTGCTCGTGCGCGACGGCAAGCTCGAGCACCACCGTGGCGCCGGTCATCAGGACCAGCGAGTGCAGCGAAATGAGCGTGAGCAACACGACCATGCCATCGGGCCCGTACGCCAGGCCGATCAATGCGATGCCGATCATCACGGTGTTGCTGTAGGTGTTGGCCAGCGCCAACACCGCGCCCGTGCGATTGAAGCCGCGCCAGACCAGCGTCGCCGCGAAGATCAGCCCGGCCGCGATGAAGTAAGCCGCCACCGGCCGCAGGCTGAGCTGCTCGACGTGCACCGTGCTCATCGTGCGGAACAGCAGCGCCGGGGCCAGCAGCAGGAAGATCAGGTTCGACAGGTCCTTGACCGAGCCTGCGCCGACCCAGCCGCGCTTGCCGGCCAGGTAGCCCGCTGCGATCAGAAGGACGACGGGGAGCAGCGAGGTGATGACGGAAGTGTTCACTGCGTTGAGGATAGTCGAGGGCTGAACGCTTCCG
>SEGN01000196.1 GCA_004211245.1 Variovorax sp. | reverse complement strand
TGGCTGGCACATTCGCTCGGCCTCGGCGCAGCGTTCGGCAACATCCTGCTGATCGGCTTGCTGGTGCTCGCGGCTGTCGTGATCTGGCGCGTCATCGCTTCGCGCTCGAAGCCTGCGGGTTCGCGTCAGGGCGGGTTCGCCTTCGAAGGCGCGGGTGGCCCGGCCAATGCAGGCGCCCCGGCACAGTACAGCCCCGGCAATGTCGGCAACGATGCCTCCGCGCGTCCCTGGGAGCGCCAGAACGCCTCGTTCGACACGAGCGCTGCCGCTTCCGGTGGCTCGTCGATGGCGGGTGCGGCGGGTGCGGGCGCCGGCAGCATGATCGGCTCCGCGTTGGCGGGTGCGCAGTCCTGGGGCATTCCGGCGGGCTTCGACGCCGATGGCTTCCTGACTGCGGCCAAGCGCAACTTCGTCACGCTGCAGGATGCGTGGGACCGCAACGACATCTCGACCCTGCGTTCGATGATGACCGACAGCATGGTCGGCGAAATCCAGTCGCAGTTGGCCGAGCGTGAAACGCACACCGGCAGCCAGCCGAACAAGACCGATGTGGTGATGCTCGACGCCAAGCTGCTGGGCATCGAGGAGGCGCCAGACGCCTATCTGGCGAGCGTGGAATTCTCCGGAATGATCCGCGAGGACGCATCGGCCGGCCCGAGCCCGTTCCGCGAAGTCTGGAACATGACCAAGTCGACCGATGGCCGTGGTGGCTGGCTGGTGGCCGGCGTGCAGGCATTGCAGTAGGCCACTTCCTGCCCTCATCCGGGGGCAGCGTGACGATAATGGGGACATGGCTACACCATCGTCCCCATTTGCTTTTTTCGGCGAGCTGTTCGACAAGATCGGCGAGCGCCTGCAACCGCCGGCCTGGGCGGTGCACGAGATCCAGCACCGTGCCGTGCTGTTTCTCAACCACGTGCTGCAGCAGGAGCCCGAGGCCCAGCAACGGCTCGTGCGACAGCAGGGCCGCGTGGTTCGATTCCAGTGGCGCTTCGTCACGATGCAACTGGTCGCCACGCCGGCCGGGTTGCTCGATCTGGCGCCCGATGTGGCCACGCCCGATCTCACGCTCACGGTGACGCAGGAGTCGCCTTTCGACATCGCCCGCAGCACCCTGCGCGGCGACAAGCCTTCCGTGCAGATTACCGGCGACGTGCAACTGGCCGCCGAGGTCAACTGGCTGGTCGACCATGTGCGCTGGGACGTCGAAGACGACCTGGCCCGCCTCGTCGGCGACGTGCCGGCCCATGCGATCGGCACCGGCGCGCGCCGCGTTGCGGCGGCGCTGCGGAAGTTCGCGGGTGATCGCACCGCCCGCACGGCGCCATCGTCGGGCGCCGAATGAGGCGTTTCTACCGCGGTATCTACATCGTCTGGGTCGCGCTGCGCTACGGCCTGGACGAGCTGGTGCTGACCAGCTTCCAGAAGCCCTGGCTCGGCGTCGTGATCCGCGTGCTGTCGGTGGGGCGCAACCTGGAGGCACCGCGCGGCCAGCGCCTGCGCGAGGCGCTGGAGGGCCTGGGCCCGATCTTCATCAAGTTCGGCCAGGTGCTGTCCACGCGGCGCGACCTGCTGCCGCCCGACATCGCCGACGAGCTGGCCCGTCTGCAGGACCGCGTGCCGCCGTTCCCTTCGTCGGTGGCCATTGCGACCATCGAACGCGCGTTCCGGCGCCCGGTCGGCGATGTGTTCGTGCAGTTCGACGAGACGCCCGTGGCCAGCGCGTCCATCGCCCAGGTGCATTTCGCCACGCTGCGCACGCGCGATGGCGCCCTGCGCGATGTCGCGGTGAAGGTGTTGCGCCCCAACATGCGGGGCGTGATCGAGAAGGATCTGGCGTTGATGGCCATGATGGCCGGCTGGGTCGAAAGCCTGTCGGCCGACGGCAAGCGGCTCAAGCCGCGCGAGGTGGTGGCCGAATTCGACAAGTACCTGCACGACGAACTCGACCTGGTCCGCGAGGCCGCCAATGCCGCGCAGTTGCGCCGCAACATGGCCCAGCTCGAGCTCGTGATGATTCCCGAGATGTTCTGGGACTTCTGCCATCCCGAGGTGATGGTGATGGAGCGCATGAACGGCGTGCCCATCGCCCAGCTCGACCGGCTGCGCGCTGCCGGCGTCGACATCCCCAAGCTGGCGACCGACGGCGTCACGATCTTCTTCACGCAGGTGTTCCGCGACGGTTTTTTCCATGCCGACATGCACCCCGGCAACATCCAGGTGAGCCTGGAAGAAGCCACCTTCGGGCGCTACATCTCCCTCGATTTCGGCATCATCGGCACGCTCACCGAGTCGGACAAGGAGTACCTGGCGCAGAACTTCGTCGCCTTCTTCCGGCGCGACTACAAGCGCGTCGCCGAACTCCACCTCGAAAGCGGCTGGGTCCCCGCAGGTACGCGCATCGACGAGCTCGAAGGCGCGATCCGAACCGTGTGCGAGCCGTACTTCGACCGGCCGCTGAAGGAGATCTCGCTCGGCATGGTGCTGATGCGGCTGTTCCAGACCTCGCGCCGCTTCCACGTCGAGATCCAGCCGCAACTGGTGCTGCTGCAGAAGACGCTGCTCAACATCGAGGGCCTGGGCCGCCAGCTCGACCCGGAACTGGACCTCTGGGCCACGGCCAAGCCCTTCCTCGAAAAATGGATGGTCGACCAGATCGGCCCGAAGAAGCTGCTGCAGCAGCTCAAGGCCGAGGCGCCGCGCTACGCCAAGCTGCTGCCGCAGTTGCCGCGGCTGCTGCACGACTACCTCGAAAACCGGCCGGTCGACCACCGGCGCGAACTGCTGGAACTGCTGGCCGCGCAGAAGCGCACCAACAAGCTGCTGCAGGCCATCATCTACGGTGGCATGGGTTTTGTATTGGGTTTGATCGTGATGCAGTTCATCGTGCGCATCCGCCTCTAGTCCTGCCTTTCGCCACACACCATCGCCTCAGGAGAGCTTCCGTGCTGCTGACCCTGGTCATCGTCTACTTGCTGATCACCATCGCCATCGGGCTCGTTGCGGCCCGGCGCGTCAAGAACACCACCGATTTCGCGATCGCCGGACGGCACCTGCCGCTGTTCATGATCGTGACCACCACGTTCGCGACCTGGTTCGGCTCGGAAACCGTGCTGGGCATCCCGGCCAAGTTCATCGAGGGCGGGCTCAACGGCGTGGTCGAAGACCCTTTCGGCGCGGGCACTTGCCTGATCCTCGTCGGGCTTTTCTTCGCAGGAAAGCTCTACCGCATGACGCTGCTGACCATCAGCGACTATTACCGCGAACGCTTCGGCCGGGTCGTCGAGGTGGCGTGCTCGCTGATCATCATGCTGAGCTACCTCGGCTGGGTTTCGGCGCAGGTCACGGCGCTCGGGCTGGTCTTCAACCTCCTGTCGGCCGGCGCCGTCAGCATCCCGATGGGCATGACGATCGGCGTGGTGTCGATCCTGGCGTACACGCTCTTCGGCGGCATGTGGTCGGTGGCGGTGACCGATTTCATCCAGATGATCATTCTCGTCGTCGGGCTGGCCGTGATCGCGATGTTTGCCGGGAACATGGCAGGCGGCGCCGGCCGCGTGATCGACTTCGCGACCAGCCGCGACCTGTTCAAGTTCTGGCCCGAGCCGAACTTCCACGACATGGTGTTCTTCTTCGCCGCGGCCATCACCATGATGCTGGGGTCGATTCCGCAGCAGGACGTGTTCCAGCGCGTGATGTCGGCCAACAGCGTCAAGGCCGCCACCCGCGGCCCCGTGATCGGCGGCGTGGCCTACATCCTGTTCGCGTTCGTTCCGATGTTCCTGGTGGCGAGCGCGCTGCTGATCATGCCGGAGCAGACCGCGGCGCTGCTGAAGGACGATCCGCAGAAGGTGCTGCCGACGCTGGTGCTCGAGAAGATGCCTTTCGTGATGCAGGTGCTCTTTTTCGGCGCGCTGCTGTCCGCCATCAAGTCGACCGCCTCGGCCACGCTGCTGGCGCCGAGCGTCACGTTCACCGAAAACATCTGGCGTCAGTTCCGGCCTTCGGGCACGGACCGCGAAAACCTTCGCACCATGCGGATCACGGTGCTGCTGTTCAGCGCCGCGGTGCTGGCCTATGCGATCCGCATGCAGGGCACGCCGATCTACGAGCTCGTGTCAGGCGCCTACCAGGTGCCGCTGGTCGGTGCCTTCGTGCCGCTGGTGGCAGGACTCTACTGGCGCCGCGCTTCGACCCAGGGGGCGGTGGCGGCCGTGGTGCTGGGCATCGGCGTCTGGCTGCTGTTCCTGGCATTGCCGTGGAGCGCGGTGTTTCCGGCGCAACTCGCAGGCGTGCTGGCTTCGGCGTTCGGCATGGTGGCGGGCTCGCTGGCACCGCAGTGGGTGGCGAACGAGCGCACGCCGCACCGGCCGCTCGCGACCGAGCCGGGCTGACCGCGCCCTATAATCGTGGGCTTTGCGAGCGGCAGCTGCGCCGCTTTTTCGCCCGAAATTCCATGCCTATCTACGCCTACAAGTGCAGTGCCTGCGGCTTTGCCAAAGACGTGCTGCGCAAAATGTCCGACGCCCCGCTCACGGAGTGTCCGAACTGCGGCGCGAGTGCGTTCGAAAAGCAGGTCACGGCTGCCGGCTTTCAGCTCAAGGGCTCGGGCTGGTACGTGACCGATTTCCGCGACGGCGGCGGCAAGAAGGCTGCCGAGAGCAAAGGCGAGGGTGCCCCCGCGGCGGATGACGCCAAGCCCGCTGCCGCAGCCGAGGGTGCTGCGGCACCGGCTCCCGCCGCGTCGTCGGCACCGGCTGCCGCACCGGCGCCCGCTGCGCCGGCCCCCGCCGCCAGCCCAACACCTGCGGCGAAGACCGATTGAGGCTGCCGATGCACGCGCTGCGCAAATGGCTTCTGTCGGGCCTGCTGGTCATCGTGCCGCTCTTCATCACGCTGGCCGTTCTGAAGTGGATCATCGATACGCTCGACCAGACGCTGTGGGTGCTGCCCACCAGCTGGACGACGTGGCTCTTCACGCACAACATCCGTGGCCTCGGCGTGCTGCTCACGCTCGCCATCCTGCTGGTGGTCGGCGCCGTCGCGAGCAATTTCGTCGGCAAGCGGCTGCTCGGCTGGGGCGACGCCGTCGTGCGCCGGATCCCGGTGGTGCGGTCGATCTATTCGAGCGTCAAGCAGGTGTCGGACACGCTGTTCTCCGAGAGCGGCAACGCGTTCCGCACCGCGGTGCTGATCCAGTGGCCGCGCGCGGACGTCTGGACGATCGCTTTCGTCACCGGCGCGCCGGGCCGTGAGGTGCTCGGTCATCTGGGCGGCGGCGACTTCCTCAGCGTCTATGTTCCCACCACGCCGAACCCCACGGGTGGTTACTTCGTGATGCTCAGGCGCAGCGACTGCATCGAACTCAGGATGAGCGTGGACGAAGCGCTCAAGTACATCGTGTCGATGGGCGTGGTCGTCCCGGGCGGCCCGGCCAACGTCGCGATCAGGCAGCAATAAAAACGCGCCCTTGCGGCGCCGGAATTCATCTATGGCCATGCGTTCTCACTACTGCGGTCTCGTGACCGAGGCCCTGCTGGGCGAAACCGTCACCCTGTGCGGCTGGGTCAATCGCCGGCGCGACCACGGCGGCGTGATCTTCATCGACCTGCGCGACCGCGAAGGCTACGTGCAGGTGGTGTGCGACCC
>SEGN01000195.1 GCA_004211245.1 Variovorax sp. | reverse complement strand
TTCGGCTTGTTGAACTCGCTGGCGAGCTTGGCGATGAGCTTGTTCGGCGCCACGCCGATCGAGCAGGTCAGGCCGGTCGCCTGCAGGATCGATTTCTGGATCAGCCGCGCCAGCACCCGTCCGCCTTCGCGCTGGCCGCCCGGCACGTCGGTGAAGTCGATGTACACCTCGTCCACGCCGCGGTCTTCCACCAGCGGCGCGATCTCGCGGATGGTGGACTTGAACAGGCGCGACAGGCGCCGCACCTCGTCGAAATCCACCGGCAGCACGATGGCCTGCGGGCACAGCTTGGCCGCCTTCATCATGCCCATCGCCGAGCCGACGCCGAACTGGCGTGCCGCATAGGTGGCCGTGGTGATCACGCCGCGGCCCGCGTAGTCCTTCAGCAGCGGAAAGGCCGATACCGGCACCTCGTGCAGCGGCAGCCCGGCATGCTCGCGGTGCAGGATCTCGTCGACCCTGCGGCGCCCGCCGCCGATCACCATCGGCAGCCCCTTCAGCTGCGGATAGCGCAGCAGTTCGACCGACGCGAAGAACGCGTCCATGTCGAGGTGGGCAATGCGGCGCAGCACAGGCGCGGGCGAGGGATTCGGGGGCACGGCCCGCCATTTTGGCGCGACGGGCGCAGCTTGCACTGCGGCGGTGGGCAGTCCATCATGAAAGCATGCAACCCGTCGCCACCACGCTCTGGCACCGGCTCGATCTGCCGGGCCATGACGCGTGCCGGCTCGACCGCCACGGCGATGCCTGGCAACTCGACGGCACGGCCCTGTTCCGGCAGGCTGACGCACGCATCGCGCAACTGCATTACCGCGTGCGCTGCGACAGCCACTGGCACGCGCAATGGGGCACGGTGCGCGGCTGGCTCGGCGGCCACGCGGTGGACTGGTCGGTGGCCCGCGGCGCGCACGGCGAATGGAAGATCAACGACGTCGCCGTGCCGGAGGTGGCGCATTGCGTCGATCTCGACCTCGGCTTCACGCCGGCCACCAACCTGATCGCACTGCGCCGCCTGAACCTGCAGCCCGGCGAGGGCGCCGATGCGCCTGCCGCCTGGCTCGATCTGGAGGAGGGTGGATTGAGCCTGCTCGGACAACGCTACGAGCGGCGCAGCGAAACCGGCTACTGGTACACGGCGGAGCGGTTCGACTATGCCGCCCTGCTCGACGTGTCGGCGGAAGGCTTCGTGCGCGACTATCCGGGGCTCTGGCTGGCCGAGCGCTGAGCAGCCGGCGTTGCGCGAACGAGCTGGCTGCGGCGCCATGCGGCCGGCGGCGCGCCGTACGCGCGGCGAAACGCACGGCTGAATGCGGTATCGGTCTGGTAGCCCACGTCCTCGGCAATGGCGGTGAGCGGCGCATTGCTTCGCGCCAGCAGGCTGGCTGCGAGCAGCATGCGCCACTGCGTCAGGTACTGGATCGGCGAGGCACCCATCAGCGACTGGAACCGTTCGGCCAGCACCGAGCGCGAGGTCCCCGCCGTGCGCGCCAATTCGTCCAGCGTCCAGGCTTTCGCCGGGCTCTTGTGCAGCGCCTTGAGCGCGGCACCGACGACGCGGTCGCCCACGCCCGCCAGCCACCCGGTGCGGCCTTTGCCCTGCTCGTTCATGTAGAGCCGCAGCACCTCGATGAACAGCACCTCGGCCAGCTTGGCCAGCACGCCGGCGCCACCCGGCCGCGGTGAGCGCGCCTCGGCCAGCGCGTAGCGCAGCGAGGCTTCGAGCCAGGTGCCGGCACTGGAGCCGCGCACGTTCACCCTGACCAGCGGCGGCAATCCCTGCAGCAGCATCGCGGCGAGCCGCGCGTCGCAGGCGAGATAGCCGCACACCAGCCGCGTGCGCGCGCCGCCGCCGCCATAGGCCAGTTGGCCCGGGCGGCGCGACAACACCTCGGCCAGCCGCCCGCCGCCGCTGGCGGGCGGCAAGCCCGGTTCCGAGGCCATGCGGTGGGCATCGCCCTGTGTGAAGAGAACCGCGTCGCCAGCGACCAGATGCATCGGCGCCTGGCCGGGCATTTCGACCCAGCACTCGCCATCGGTGATCAGGTGAAAAATCACCACGCGCTCGGCGCCAGGCTCCAGGAGGGCAGCCACGGTGTCGGCGCGGGGCGACTGGTAGCACCAGGGGGCGCTGAAGCGGGCATGGATGAAGATGGCGCCGACCAGGCGCACCACGCGCAGCGTTTCCGACAATGCGTCCATCAGGCGTCGGCCACGGTGATGTGCAGCGCCAGCGGCAACGCGGCTTCCACTGCGCAGGGAATCGGCGAGCGACCGCAGCCGCGCTCGACCAGGCCCCGCAATTGTTCCGGTGCTGCGCCTCGCGCGCCAATGCGCACACGCAGCTGCAGATCGCATGGGGCCGCACTCACGCGGCTGCCGTCGGCATCCGCCATGCCCAGCATGCCGCGGGAATCGGTTTTGCTGTCCACGCGGGCTTCGAGCAGATCAAGCTCGATGCCTTCGCTCGCCGCGAGCATCGCGATCGACGTGGCCGCACACGAAGCCACGCCGGCGCGAAACAGCCAGCCCGGACTGACCTGGTCGCCGGTGCCGCCGAACTCGCCGGGCATGTCGGTGGGCATCTCGCGGCCGTTGGCGTGGCGCGCGACCACGCGGGTGCCGCCCTGCCAATGCGCGGTGGCCGCGGCATCGTCGTGCAGGCCTGCCTCGGGTCGGCGCGCCAGCACCGCCGTCACGCGTTGCAAGGCTTCGGCGATGGTTGCGACACCCATGGAGACTCCTTCCGGTTCGAACAGGCACTTTTCTCATTCTGGCGACCCCGGCACGTCATGACCATCGGCCCGTCGGCCTATGCCGTGGCGCGGACGATCGGGCAGGCGAGGGCGACGCAGGGGCAGGACGCGGCAGGCCCGGTGGCAGGAAAGTCCACTCCCGATTCCAACCCTTTCAAGGAGATACCCGCCATGAACGCACCCATCGACTTCCATGCCGTCAAGAGCCGCCAGATGACCGCCTGGGCGAGTGGCGACTACGCCGTGATCGGCACCACCCTCCAACTCGTCGGCGAGCAACTCGCCGAAGCCTGCGACCTGCGCTGGGACGAGCGCGTGCTCGACGTCGCGGCGGGCAACGGCAACGCCACGCTCGCTGCCGCGCGCCGCGGCTGCAAGGTCACCTCCACCGACTACGTGGCCGCGCTGCTCGACCGTGGTGCCGAACGCGCCCGGGCCGAGCGCCTCGACGTCAGCTTTCAGACGGCGGACGCCGAAGCCCTGCCGTTCGACGATGCGCAGTTCGACGCGGTGCTCTCCACCTTCGGCGTGATGTTCTCGCCGAACCAGCCGCAGGCCGCAGCCGAGCTGCTGCGCGTGTGCCGGCCCGGCGGCCGCATCGGCCTGGCCAACTGGACGCCGGAAGGCTTCATCGGACAGTTGTTCAAGGTGCTTGGCACGCATTTGCCGCCGCCGGCCGGCCTGCTGCCGCCGTCGCGGTGGGGTGTCGAGGCGCATCTGCAGGAACTGTTCGGCGAGCGTGCTTCGTCGATCGGCGTGACGCGCCGGATGTTCAACTTCCGCTACCGCTCGGCGGTTCATTTCATCGAGGTGTTCCGCACCTGGTACGGTCCGGTGCACAAGGCATTCGCGGCCCTGCCGGAAGATGGCGCCAGCGCGCTCGAGCGCGACTTGAGGGCATTGCTCGACCGCCTGAACGTGGCGGGCGCCGGGTCGCTCGTGGTGCCCAGCGAATACGTCGAGGTGGTGATCACACGGCGTTGAAGCGCCGCGCTACAGTCCGCGGGATGAGCTTCCCGCACCGACTCCTCCGCACACTCGGCCTGTGCGCCGCCCTTCTCACGGCCGGCAGCATCGCCCAGGCCGGCACCGGGCCCCAGGCCGCCGCCTGCCCGGCCGACGTCCCGGCCGATGCGCGCTGCTACAACGGCCGCGATGCCGAAGGCGCGCTCTACTGGATCGCCATGCCCGCGCAATGGAACCGTGTGCTGGTGATGCATGCGCATGGCGGCCCCGAAACCGGCCCGCCCACGCTCGAGCGCGGCGCCGCCGACCTCAAACGCTGGTCCGTGATGGTGAAGGCCGGCTACGCCTGGGCCGGCTCGACCTACCGGCGCGGCGGCTACGGCGTGACGATGGCGGCCGAGGACACCGAGCGGCTGCGCAAGATCTTCCTCGCGCGCTTCGGACAGCCGCAGCGCACCATCCTGCATGGCCAGAGCTACGGCGGCGGCGTAGCGTCGAAGGCCGCGGAGCTTTACGGCCCGGTGCCGGGCGCGCGGCCGGCCTACGACGGCGTGCTGCTCACGAGCGGCGTGCTGGGCGGCGGCAGCAACGCCTACGATTTCCGGCTCGACCTGCGCGTGGTCTACCAGTACGTGTGCCGAAACCATCCGAAGGCCGACGAGCCCCCGTACCCGCTGTGGCAGGGCTTGCCGATGGATTCGAAGCTAACACGGGCGGAACTCGCCGCGCGGGTGAAGGAATGCACCGGTGTCGGCTTGCCGGCTGCGCAGCGCAGTGCGGAGCAGGCGGCACGCCTCAAGACCATCCTGTCGGTCGTGCGCATTCCGGAGCGCTCGCTCAACGGCCACCTGAACTGGGCGACATGGCTGTTCCAGGACCTGACGCAGACGCGCCTCGGCAACCGCAACCCCTTCGGCAATGCGAAGGTGGTGTACAGCGGCTCGGCCGACGATGCGGCGCTCAATGCCGGCGTACTGCGCTACGAGGCCGACCCGCAAGCGGTCGGCATGCTTGCGAGCGACAGCCGACCAAGCGGACGACTGCGCCTGCCGGTGTTGACGCTGCACGCGATCCACGACCCGACCGCGTTCGTCGAACTCGAAAGCGCCTACCGCGACATCGTGGAGGGCGCAGGCGCCTCGCAATGGCTGGTGCAGACCTTCAGCGACGAGTCGGAACACAGCTACCTGAGCGATGCCGAATACCCCGCCCTGATGACGGCGCTGCGCGACTGGATCGAACGCGGCGAGCGGCCGACGCCCGAAAAGGTGGCAGGGCTCTGCACAGAGTACGAGCCGACGTTCGGCAAGGGCTGCCACCTGCGGCCGGGCTACCGCAGCCCGCCGCTCGCGACGCGGGTTCCGGCCGCGGGCCGCTGACGCGCTGGCTCAGTGGTCGTGGTGCAGGTACTTGCCCTGCTTCGGCAGCCGCAGGCTCACGAGGAAGGCGATGACCATCATGACGGTCACGTACCAGTAGAACGACGATTCGTGCCCGAGTGACTTGAGGCCGAGCGCCACGTACTCGGCCGAGCCGCCGAAGATCGCATTGGCCACCGCGTAGGCCAGCCCCACGCCGAGCGCGCGCACTTCGGGCGGGAACATCTCGGCCTTCACGATGCCGCTGATCGAGGTGTAGAAGCTCACGATCGCGAGCGCGAGGACGATGAGGAAGAACGCCAGCACCGGGCTCGTCACGTACTGCAGCGACGTCAGGATCGGCACCGTGGCGAGCGCGCCGAGGCCGCCGAACAGCAGCATGTTGTTGCGTCGCCCGATGCGGTCCGACAGCATGCCGAACAGCGGCTGCATGCACATGTAGACGAACAGCGCGCAGGTCATCACGTAGCTCGTGGTCTTGATCGGCATGTGCACCGTGTTCACCAGGTACTTCTGCATGTAGGTGGTGAAGGTGTAGAAGATCAGCGAGCCGCCGGCCGTGTAGCCCAGCACCGT
>SEGN01000657.1 GCA_004211245.1 Variovorax sp. | reverse complement strand
TTGTCGAGCAGATTGCTCACCGCGCGGCGCAGCAGGAACGGGTCGCCTTCGGTCGTGGCCTGCGCCTCGATGGCGACGCGCACCTCGACGCTGCGGGCCGAGGCGGCCGTGCGCGCGCTGGCCGCGATGTCCTGCAGCAGCGGTCCCAGCGCGACCGGCTCGGTGCGGTCGAGTGCGCGCCGCGTCTCGAGCGCGGTGAGTTCCATCATGCGGTCGACGATTTCCTGGATGCGCTGCGTTTCGCGCGTGATGTTCGTGAGGAAGTGCGCGCGCTCTTCTGCAGGCATCGACGGTTCCTGCAGCAGCTCGGCCGCGCCGCGGATGGCCGACAGCGGGCTCTTCACCTCGTGGGTGAAGTTCTGCACGTAGTCGGCCACGTAGTTGCGCCCGGTGAGCGTGTCGCGCATCTCGCTGAAGCCGCTGCGCAGCGCATCGAGCGCACGGCGCGCCATGCGCGACACGCTCAGGCGCGGCTGGCTGCGCACCCAGCCCCAGTAGTCGGAGATGAGCCCGAACGGCCGCACCAGCCACACCGAGACGATGATGGCCAGCACCAGCAGCGCCAGCGCGGAGCCGACGCCGACCCACAGCGTGCGGGCGCGCGCGTCCTCGACGAACTGGCCGAAGCTCTGTACCGGCTTGCCGACGCTGACCACGCCGACGATCTCGTCGTTCCAGCGCACCGGCGCGCTCACGTACATCACCGAAGTGCGCGGATCGCTCTCCACGTCGCGCGAGGTGCGTGCGCCGTACACGCCGGCCAGCGTGCGGCTCACGTCGCTCCACTTCGAGAAATCGGCACCGTTCTGCCGGCCGGTGGAATCGAACATCACACGGCCGTTGCGGTCGGTGACGTACACGCGCAGCTCGACCTTGCTCTTGTGCAGGTTGTAGATCTGCGCCGAGAACTCGCGCGCGTAGACCGATCGGAACAGCGGCTCGAGCTTCGCGGTGTTGAGGGCGCCGGCGATCACGTCCTGCTCGACCAGGCTGGCCATCAGCTGCGAGGTTTCGACCAGCGATTCCTCGGCCGATTCGCGGTAGCGCGGATCGATGTCGCCGACCACGCGGTAGAGCAGGAACGCGATGCCGGCCGTGTAGATCAGCAGGATGCCGAGAAAAATCCGCGTGCGTCGCGTCACGGGATCAGGGCGCCGCTGGCAGCTCTT
>SEGN01000656.1 GCA_004211245.1 Variovorax sp. | reverse complement strand
CCGTGCTGCTGGGCTGCGTGTTCCTCATGGGGCTGCACTCCACGCTGTTCGGCCCCGTCAAGTTCGCCTACCTGCCGCAGGTGCTCGATGCGCGCGAACTTACCGGCGGCAACGGCATGGTCGAAATGGGCACCTTCGTCGCCATCCTGCTCGGCCAGGTCGCGGGCGGGTTGCTGGTGGCGCTGCCGTCGGTGGGCCACACCACGGTTGCCGTGGCGTGCGTGCTGCTGGCGCTGGTCGGCCGCGGCGTCGCGCAGGGCATACCGGCCGCGCCGGCGACCGACCCGGGCCTCGTCATCAACTGGAACCCGGTCAGCGAAACCTGGCGCAATCTCAGGCTGGCGCACGGCAATGTGGTGGTGTTCCGTTCGCTGCTCGGCATCAGCTGGATGTGGTTTTTCGGCGCCGTGTTCCTGAGCCAGTTCCCCAGCTTCGCCAAGGAGGTGCTGCACGGCAACGAGCAGGTCGCGTCGCTGCTTCTGGTGGTGTTCTCGATCGGCATCGGCATCGGCTCGCTGCTGTGCGAGACGCTGTCGCGCCGCCAGGTCGAGATCGGCCTGGTGCCGCTCGGAGCCATCGGCATGAGCGTGTTTGCGATCGACCTGTACTTCGCCGCCAGCGGCCTGCCGCACTATCCCCCTTCGGTCGAGTTCGGTCTCGGGGAGTTCATTGCCAGATCGCAGCATTGGCGCGTGATGGCCGACCTGGGCCTGCTGTCGCTCTTCGCCGGGCTCTACAGCGTGCCGATGTACGCGTTGATCCAGCTGCGCAGCCAGCCGACGCACCGCGCCCGCATCATCGCGGCGAACAACATCCTCAATGCGCTGTTCATGATCGGCAGCTCGGTCATCGCCGGAGCACTGCTCAAGGCCGGCTTCAGCATTCCCCAGATCTTTCTTTTCACCGGCATCGCCAACGCGGTGGTGGCCTTCTACATCTTCATGCTGGTGCCGGAGTACCTGCTGCGGTTCGTCTCGTGGGTGCTGTCGCACTTCGTCTACCGCTTCAAGGTGCGCGGCGAGCAGAACATCCCGGCCGAGGGCGCGGCCCTGCTGGTGTGCAACCACGTGAGCTTCGTCGATGCGGTTCTGCTGATGGCCGCGAGCCCGCGCCCGATCCGCTTCATCATGGACCATCAGATCTTCCGTGTCCCGGTGTTGGGCTGGCTG
>SEGN01000655.1 GCA_004211245.1 Variovorax sp. | reverse complement strand
GCGATCAGCGCGGCCATCGAGCCGACCGACAGGTCGATGCCGCCCGAGATGATCACGAAGCACATGCCGACCGCGATGATGCCGATGAAGGCCGTGCGGGTGAGCACGTTCATGGCGTTGTCGACGGTGGCGAAGTCGCTGTTGAGGGCAGTGCCGGCGATGCACAGCAGCACGAGGCCGATGATCGGGCCGACGCCGCGCAGGCGCTCCGTCCAGCGGGGCTTGGCCTCTGCGCGGTGGGATGCGGCGTCAGGCGTCGAGGGTTGCGGTTCCGGTGGCATGAGCGATGAGCTCCTCTTCTGTCAGGTGCTCGGCATCGAGCGTGGTGACGAGCCGCCCGGCGCGCATCACCGCAACGCGGTGGCACAGGCCGATCAGCTCCATCAGCTCGGACGAGACGACGATCACGGCGAGCCCTTCGCGGGCCAGTCGCTGGATCAGGAAATAGATGTCGCGCTTGGCGCCCACGTCGACACCGCGCGTGGGCTCGTCCAGCACCACGATCTTCGGCTTCGGCTGCAACACCTTCGCGAGCGCGAGCTTCTGCTGGTTGCCGCCCGACAGCGACGACGCACGCACGTCGAGCGAGCCGGTGCGGATGCCGTAGTCCCTGACCGCTTCGGCCAGCGCCGCGCGCTCGGCCTCGGGCTTGAGCCAGGGTCGTGCATAGCGCTCCAGCGCCATCAGCGTGAGGTTCTGCCGCAGGCCGAAGTCGACGTGCAGACCCTTGCCCTTGCGGTCTTCGCTCAGGTAGGTAAAGCCGTGCCGGGCTGCATCGCGCGGGTTGCGCAGATGAACGGCCTGGCCGAGCATCGTCACCTCGCCGCTGGCGGGCCGCAGCCCCATCAGGCCTTCGAACAGCTCGGTGCGGCCGGCACCGACCAGGCCGGCGAATCCGAGGATCTCGCCAGCGTGGACTTCGAAGCTCGCATCCTGCGCCCAGCCGGAGACATTGAAATGGCGCACCCGCATGGCGGGCGCGTCGCTCACCGTGACCGGGTCGCGCGGCGGATACAGATCGGCCAGTTCGCGGCCCACCATGAGGTTGGCCATCTGGTGGCGCGTGACGTCGGCGGTGGGCGAGCGCGCGACGAAGCGGCCGTCGCGCATCACGATCACCTCGTCGGTGACGCGCTCGACCTCGTCCAGCTTGTGCGAGATGTAGACGAT
>SEGN01000194.1 GCA_004211245.1 Variovorax sp. | reverse complement strand
CCGCGCTTCACCTTCGGCAACACCGAGATGACCGGCGGCATCGGCATGATCCCGATGATGATCGGCATGTTCGCCGTGTCGGAGGTGATCCGCTATGCGGTCGACACGCTGCCGCCGGCGGAACTGGTGGTCGACAAGGTCGGCAGCGTGCTGAAGGGGCAGTGGGCGCTGGCCAAAAAGTATCCGGTGCAGATCCTGCGTGGCAGCGTGCTGGGCACGGCCGTCGGCGCGTTGCCGGGTGCGGGCGCCGACATCGCGGCCTGGATGTCGTACGCGATGAGCAAGAAGTTCTCGAAGGAGCCCGAGAAGTTCGGCACCGGCCACGTCGAAGGCATCGTCGAGTCCGGCTCCGCCAACAACAGCGCGCTGGCCGGCGCCTGGATACCCGCGCTGGTGTTCGGCATTCCGGGCGACTCGATCACGGCCATCGTGATCGGCGTGCTCTACATGAAGAACCTGAACCCCGGGCCGACGCTGTTCACCACCAACCCGCAGAACATCTACGCGGTGTTCATCCTGTTCATCCTGGCCAATCTGATCATGATTCCGCTCGGCATCCTGTGCATCAAGGTGTCCAAGCGGATCCTGCGCGTGCCGCGCAACGTGCTGATGCCGCTGATCCTGCTGTTCTGCGTGGTGGGCGCCTTCGCCATCAACAACTCGCTGTTCGACGTCGGTGTGATGCTGGTGGCGGGCATCGTCGCGTACGTGCTCGAGGAGAACAGGTTCCCGATCGCGCCGGCGATCCTCGGCGTGGTGCTCGGCGGCATGCTGGAGGAGAACTTCATCACCTCGATGATCAAGTCCGACGGCAACCTGATGGGTTTCGTCTCGCGGCCCATCGCGGCGACGCTGGCGGTGGTGTCGGTGCTGATCTGGCTGGCGCCATTGCTGCGGCGCATGCTCCTGCGCAGCCGCTCGGGCTGAGGCCTGGCGCCTGCCAGCTCAGGCGCTGCGCCGCGACTTCTTTCGGGTCGTGTTCTCGAGCAGGCTTGTGCGGAAGGCCAGTTTGCGCACGATGGCCGAGAAGGCGAGCGTTGCCGGCGACCTGACGGAGGGCGAGGACCAGAGCATGCCCGGGGTGCGGATGGGCGTCGGGCTTTCGAGGCGCACGATGTGCAGGCCCATGTGCGGCAGCACTGCGTTGGCGGCGACGATCGCGGCCAGCCGGGTCTTGGCGACCAGCCCCATGATCGGCGCGAGTGCGTTGATCTCGGCCATCACATGCGGCTCCGCGCCGCAGGAGCGGAAGCACTCGTCGAGCATCTGGCGTGTCGCAAAGCTTCCCGGAAGCAGCACCATGGGCATGCGGTGCAGCTCCACCATGCGCATCCGCTTGCGTCTGGCGAGCGGGTGGCCTTGCGCCACCACGAGCACCATCTCCTCGTTGTAGAGCGGCTCGAACTGCAGGGGCCCCGGTGCGGCCGGCCGGTAGGCAATGCCGAGTTCGAGCGTCTGCTGCTGCAGGCGGGCGACGATGACATCCGCGGGAAGCTCTTCGACCACGACGCGGATGCCCGCGTACCGCTGGTGAAAGCCGGCGATGCATTCCGGAATGAAGCCGAGGTTGAACGTCGGGGTCGAGCCGATGCGCAGCTCGCCGATCGCGGCCTGGGGGTCCTCTCGAAGGACGCCGAGCCCCCGGTCGATTTCCTGCAAGGCGCGCGTCGCGTAGTGCAGGAACGCGTCGCCCGACGCGGTCAGGGTGACACGCCTGCTGTTGCGGTCGAGCAGCTGGGTGCCCAGCTCGTCTTCGAGCTGCTTGATCTGGTGCGACAGCGTGGACTGGGTCACGTGGAGCCGCTCCGCGGCGCGCGTGAAATTGAGCGAGCCGGCCAGCGCGCTGAAGTAGCGCAGGTGCCTGAGTTCCAAATGCATGCCCTCCAACAATCGATGTCATCGATCGTAGCGATGAAAAAGCATCATTGTGAAAAATCGGCGTACCTGCATAGAGTTCGCGCAGCCCTCGACGGGCCAACGAATCAGGAGACAAAGCGGTGCAAAAAGTCCTCAGCGGCATCAAGGTGCTGGAGCAGGGAACGTTCATCACCGGCCCGGCGGCCGGGATGTTCCTTGCCGACCTGGGCGCGGAGGTCATCAAGGTCGAACAGCCCGGCAGTGGCGACCCCTTCCGTGCCTTTCGCGGCGGGCTCTACAGCCCGCACTTCCAGACCTACAACCGCAACAAGCGCAGCATCACGCTCAACCCGAAGCTGCCGGACGACGCAGCGGTGTTCGACGAGCTGGTGAAGGAATCGGACGTCTACATCCAGAACTTCCGCCCCGGCGCGGCCGAGCGGCTCGGCGCGGGGGCGGCCCGCCTGCGCGGCCTCAATCCCCGGCTCGTGTACTGCGCCATCAGCGGGTTCGGACAGACCGGCCCGGCCGCTGGCCGCCCGGCGTACGACACGGTGGCGCAAGCGGCCAGCGCATTTCTCAAGCTGCTGGTGAATCCCGCCAATCCGCGCGTGGTCGGCCCGGCGGTCGCCGATGCGATGACCGGCTTCTATGCGGCGTACGGCGTCATGGGCGCGCTGGTCGAGCGCGTCGATGCTGGAGGCGATGTGCCACTTCAATCTCGACGCCTTCACCCACTATTTCTCCGAGAACGAGATCATGGGTCCGTTCAGCCGGCCGAGCGTGTCGCAGTCGTACGTGCTCGAGTGCGCCGATGGACTCTGGATCGCGTTGCACATGTCCTCGCCGGAGAAGTTCTGGCAAGGCCTGGCCCATGCGATAGAGCGGCCCGAGCTGTTCCAGGATCCGAGGTTCGCCAGCCGCGAGGCGCGCATCGCCCATCAGACCGAGATGATCGCGCTGCTGGACGGCCTTTTCCGCCAGCGCACGCGCGCCGAATGGTGCACCCGGCTCGAGGCGCAGGACGTGCCGCATGCGCCCATGTACGACACCCGCGAGGCAATGGCCGATCCGCAGGCGCGCCACCTGGAACTGGAGGTGAGCGCGCCGCATCCCGAAGGCGGCCAGTGGCGAACCATCCGCTCGCCCGTGAGCTTCGACGGCGAGCGGCCCCTGCAGGTCACGGCGCCACCGACGCTCGGCGCCGACAACGCGTCCATCGTCGAGCCGCTGCGGCGACGACTTCGCGGCGACAGCGACGACAACCCGAGACCCACACGATGACCCCCTCCAACGAAAACGAACTGACCCAGGCCGCACTGCAGCGGCTGGAGAGTGCCGCCGATCCGCGGTTCGCGCAGATCATGCGTTCGCTCATCACGCACCTCCATGCGTTCCTCCGCGAGGTCGACCTGAGGCCGGACGAGTGGATGCGCGCCATCGAATTCCTCACCGCGACGGGCAAGACCTGCGACGACAAGCGCCAGGAATTCATCCTGTTGTCGGACACGCTCGGCGCCTCGATGATGGTCGTGATGCTCGACCAGTTCCGCGCGGCGCGAGAGGCCCGGGCGCCGGGCGAGGGCGGCGACCTGCCCGCGACCCCGGCCACCGAAGCCACCGTGCAAGGCCCCTACTACTGGGCCGGCGCGCCCGACATGCCTTGCGGATCGGACATCGCCCAGGGCACGCCCGGCGAGCCCACGTTCTACAGCGGCCGTGTCACCGACACGGACGGCCAGCCGATCTCCGGCGCGCTGCTCGACATCTGGTCGGGGGACGGCGAGGGCGTCTACGACATGCAGGTCGAGGGCGCCGGCATGGCGGCACGCGCGCGCATCCGCACCGATGCCGAGGGCCGCTACTGGTTCTGGTCGATCCGGCCGTCCTACTACCCGGTACCGGTCGACGGCCCCGTCGGTCGCATGCTCGACGGCATCGGGTGCCATCCCAACCGGCCCGGACACATCCACATGATGGTGTCGGCGCCATCGCACCTGCCCGTGACGACCCACCTGTTCGTGGCGGGCAGCCCGTACATCGATTCCGATGTGGTGTTCGGCGTGCGACCGAGCCTGATCGTCGACTTCGAACAGCACCCGGCCGGCCCGGCGCCCGATGGCCGCGCGCTGGACACGCCTTACTGGTCCGCGCACTACGACTTCCGCCTGCAACCCACGGCGACCTGAGCGCCAGCCCATCATGAAAATCGGCAAATCCACCGTTCCGCGCACCGCCATCTGCACGTCGGACGAACACACCATCGTCGTGCGCGGGCAGGATCTTTGCGAGGACCTGATCGGCCATGTGTCCTTCGGGGACTACTTCTTCCTCCTGCTCACGGGCAAGCGGCCCGACGCGGCCTGCAGTGCGGTGCTCAACGCGACGCTGGTCGCGATCGCCGAACACGGACTGGTGCCGAGCGTGCAAGCCAGTCGCATGACCTTCGCTGCGGCGCCGGATGCCCTGCAGGGCGCGGTGGCCGCCGGCATCCTCGGCTGCGGCTCGGTGATCCTCGGCGCGTCGGAAACGGCGGGGCGGTTGTTCGCCGACGTGGCGGCCAGGGTCGATGCCGGCGAGGACATGGACGACGTGGCTGCCGACGTGATCCGCGCGCTGAAGGAGGGCCGCAAGTCCATTCCCGGCTACGGCCACCCGCTGCACAAGACCAACGATCCGCGTGTCGACAGGTTGTTCGCCGTCGCGGCCGAAGCCGGTGCGGACCTGCGCTACGTGCGGATCGCGCAGGCGATCGAACGCGTCATCCCGGGCATCGTGGGCAAGGAACTCCGGCTCAACGTGTCGGCTGCGATTCCGGCGGTGCTGCTGGGCGTCGGCTTTCCGGTCGCATCGCTGCGGGGCGTGCCGATCCTCGCGCGAACCGCGGGCCTGATCGCCCATCTGGCCGAAGAAGCGGACATGCCCAGCGGCTTTGCACTGTCCTATCAGGCGACCCGCGAGCTGGCGTACGAAGGCGACGTGCCGGCTGGTTTTGGAACGTCGACATGAAGCGGCGCGTCGTCCTTGCGAGCGCGCTGTTCGCGGTCGGCATCGCCGCCGCGCAACCGACATCGCGCCCGTTGAAGATCGTCGTCCCCTTCGGCGCCGGCACCTCGACCGACATCGTCGGCCGGGTGATGGCCGATGCGCTGGGCCGGCAGTTGGGCCAGCCCGTGGTGGTCGAGAACAAGCCCGGTGCCGGTGGGGCGATCGGCAGCGAACAGGTCGCCAGGTCGGGGGCGGACGGTCAGACGCTGCTGCTGGGCACGGTCGGTACCCACGCCATCAACCCGACGCTCTACAAGCGCCTGGCCTACCAGCCACTGCGCGACTTCGAGCCGCTCGGCTTCATCGGTGCCACCCCCACGCTGCTGGTCGTGCCGGCCGGCTCGCCCTGGAAAAGCGTGGCCGACCTTCGGCAGGCATCGGATTCCGCCGTCAGCTTCGCTTCGGCAGGAAACGGGACTTCCGGACACCTGGCGGGCGAGCTGCTCAACGTGCGGCTGTCGAAGCGCTTCGTGCATGTGCCGTACCGCGACGGCGCGCAGGCGCTGACGGAGCTGGTCGCCGGCAACGTCCAATTCATGTTCTATCACCCGGCCGCCGTACTGCCGCAGGTGCGGTCGGGCCGGCTGCGCGCGCTCGGGGCTTCCAGCGCCAGGCGCAGCGTGGCCGCACCCGACGTCGCCACGCTGATGGAGCAGGGCGTCCCCGATTTCGATCTGGTCGCATGGTTCATGTTGTACGCGCCCGCCAGCATGCCCCCCGACCAGCGGGACCGGCTGCGCGATGCGACGCGCAAGGCGCTCCAGCTGCCCGAAGTGCGCGAGAAGCTGTCGCAGCAGGGTGTCGAGCCTGCCGAGATGGACGCCGCCGCGCTCAAGGCGTTCGCGACCGCGGAAATCGCGAAGTGGGGCGAAGCCGTGCAGCGCTCGGGCGCGCAGGTCGACTGACACGAGTTTTTCATCAACAAGCGGGCTCAGCCCGCACAGGAGACAGACATGCGTTCAACATTCAAGAAATGGCTGGTGGCGTTGAGCCTGGGGCTGGCTGGCAGCCTGGCCATGGCGCAGGGCGCCGCCTGGCCCTCCAAGCCGATCCGCGTCGTGGTCGGATTCGCCCCCGGCACGCCGCCGGACATCTTCGCTCGCCTGTACGGTGACTACGTCTCGAAGCAGCTCGGCGTGCCGGTGCTGATCGACAACAAGCCGGGCACCGCCGGCAACCTGGCGGCCGACACCGTGGCCAAGGCACCGGCCGACGGCTACACCTACCTCTACAACCTGTCGACCGGGTTCACGATCAACCCGTACATCTACAGCAAGCTGCCCTACGACACGCAGAAGGACTTCGTGCCGGTGGCCACGACGATGCGCCAGGGCCTGGTGCTGATCGCGCCAGCCAATTCGCCGATGAAGTCGGTGAAGGAGCTGGTCGCCGCCGCGAAGGCCAAGCCGGGCACCATCTCGCATGCGTCGTACGGCGCCGGCAGCCCATCGCATCTGATCGTCGAATGGCTGAAAGACGAGACGAAGACCGAGATGCTGCACGTGCCTTATCGCGGCAGCCCCGTGGCCGACCTGATCGGCGGACAGGTCGACACGCTGATGGAACCCATTGCCACCGGCTACCCGCAGATCAGCGGCGGCCGCGCGCGGGCTCTGGCCTATTCCGGCGAGACGCGCCACCCCGCCATGCCCGAGGTGCCGACGCTGTCCGAAGTGGTGCCAGGCCTGACCATGATGTCGTGGCACGGGATCTGGGCGCCGGCGGCCACGCCCGCGCCGATCGTGACGCGGTTCAACGCGCTGATGGTCCAGGCCAGCAAGGACCCGGACCTGGCCAAGCGCATCCGCGAGCTCAACAGCGAACCGCTGGGCGTCACGCAGGCCGAGATGGTGGCGATGGTGAACCGCGACGCCGAGATCTACAGCCGCATCGTCAAGGCGAAGAACATCCGGGTCGACTAACCCAGCTTGAGCTCCCACGTCTCCCCCACCAACTGCTGACCGAAGCCCTCGTAGGGTTGCGATTTCGTCAGCCGGAACCCGCGCGCCGCGTAAATGCCGCGCGCGGCGGCGAGGCAGCTGTTCGTCCACAGCACCATCTTCCGGTAGCCCTTTCGGCGCGCGAAGGCGATGCACTCGTCGGTGAGACGCGCGCCCAGGCCGAGGCCGCGGGCCTGCGGCGCGAGGATCAGCATGCGCAGTTGTGCGGTGGTCGCCGATTTGCGCACCAGGAACACGGCGCCGACCCGCTCGCCGTTCAAGTCGGCGATCCAGCAGCGCTCCCATTCGGGCTGGAACTTGCGCAGGAACTGTGCGGCGATGTCGGCGACGAGCGCTTCGAATTCGCTGTTCCAGCCGTATTCCCGCGCATAGATTTCGCCGTGCTGCTGCACCACCCAGCCGATGTCGCCGGGGGTTGGGTCGCGCAGGACGGCAGTGGCGGGTCTGGCGGGCGTTTTCGTGGATGGGCGCGCCGGGTCGAGCAGCCGCCGTACCGTGCCCATGGCGTCGAGCACCTGTTGTCTTTCGGCGGCGCTCAGCGGCGCGAGGAGGCCGCCGGCTTCGTCGCGCGACTTCTGCTGCAAGGGCGCGAATGCGGCGTGACCTGCCTCGGTCAGCGAGAGCAGGCTCTGTCGTGCGTCGTCGGGGTGCGGTTGGCGCGCAAGCCAGCCCGCTTGCGCAAAGCGGCGAAGGATGCGGCTGAGGTAGCCTGCGTCCAGCCCGAGTGCCTTGCCGATCTCGCTGGCCACCGGTTTTTCGCGGTGAGCCAGCTCGTACATAACCCGCACGTCGGTCAGCGACATCACGCTGTCGAGGTACGGGTCGAGTGCCCCGATGCGGGCGGTGTAGAAGCGGTTGAACTCGCGCACCGCTTTCACGGCGGCCGGGTCGGGAGAGGGGATGGTGTTCGACATGATTGCCATTGTCATTGAATAACATTGACAAAAGCAACCATATGCCCGGCAGGCGACCTTTCGAGTCGATGGCCTTGCAGGCGACAGAACAACGGCGAAACCCTAAAATTGCGGGTTGCCCGAAACGGGCATCCCCCTTTCTCAATGAACGCTCCCGTCGACGTCTCCTTCTTTCACCGTGCCGCCAAACCGCTGACCAGCTACCGCAAGTACTGGGCGGCACGTTTCGGCACGGCAAAGTTCCTGCCGACTTCGCGCGAGGAGATGGCAGCGCTCGGCTGGGACAGCTGCGACATCATCGTGGTGACGGGTGATGCGTACGTCGACCACCCGAGCTTCGGCATGGCCGTCATCGGCCGCATGCTGGAGGCGCAGGGCTTTCGCGTCGGCATCATCGCGCAGCCGGACTGGCAGAGCGCGGAGCCGTTCAAGGCACTGGGCAAGCCCAACCTGTTCTTCGG
>SEGN01000654.1 GCA_004211245.1 Variovorax sp. | reverse complement strand
GCGATCGAAAAAGAGCGCGGCATCACCATCCTGGCCAAGAACTGCGCCGTGACCTGGGAAGGCACGCACATCAACATCGTCGACACCCCCGGCCACGCGGACTTCGGCGGCGAGGTGGAGCGTGCGCTATCGATGGTCGACGGCGTCGTGCTGCTGATCGACGCGCAGGAAGGCCCGATGCCGCAGACCCGCTTCGTGACCAAGAAGGCGCTGGCGCTCGGCCTGAAGCCGATCCTGGTGGTGAACAAGGTCGACAAGCCGGGCGCGCGCCCCGATTTCGTCGTCAACGCCGCGTTCGACCTGTTCGACAAGCTCGGCGCGACCGACGAACAGCTCGACTTCCCGGTGGTCTACGCCTCCGGCATCAATGGCTGGTCGTCGCTGGTCGAGGGCGAGCCCGGCGAGCAGTGGGGCCCCGACATGTCGGCGCTGTTCAACACGGTGCTGCAGCACGTGCCGGCCCAGAAGGGCGACCCTGCCGCGCCGCTGCAGCTGCAGATCTCCGCACTCGACTTCTCGACCTTCGTCGGCCGCATCGGCGTGGGCCGCATCAGCCAGGGCACGATCAAGCCGATGATGGACGTCGTGGTCATGGAAGGCCCGGACGGCAAGGCCATCAAGGGCCGCGTCAACCAGGTGCTGACCTTCCAGGGTCTCGAGCGTGTGCAGGCGACCGAAGCCGGCCCGGGCGAGATCGTGCTGATCAACGGCATCTCGGACATCGGCATCGGCGTCACCATCACCGATCCGACGAGCCCGGCACCGCTGCCGATGCTGAAGGTCGACGAGCCCACGCTGACGATGAACTTCTGCGTCAACACCAGCCCGCTGGCCGGTCGCGAGGGCAAGTTCATCACCAGCCGCCAGATCTGGGACCGCCTGCAGAAGGAGCTCCAGCACAACGTGGCGCTGCGCGTGAAGGAGACCGACGAGGAGGGCATCTTCGAGGTGATGGGCCGCGGTGAACTGCACCTGACCATCCTGCTTGAAAACATGCGCCGCGAAGGCTACGAACTGGCCGTGTCGAAGCCGCGCGTGGTGTTCCGCACCGTCAACGGCGAGAAGCACGAGCCCATCGAACTCGTGACGGCCGACATCGAGGACCAGCACCAGGGCGGCGTCATGCAGGCGCTGGGCGAGCGCAAGGGCGAACTGGTCAACATGGAACCGGACGG
>SEGN01000653.1 GCA_004211245.1 Variovorax sp. | reverse complement strand
AAGGGAACACGGTGCCGGCGGGCAGGCCGCCGTCGTTGGCGACGATCGCGACGTTGTCGGCCGCGTGCATGCGGATGGTGAGGGGCGCGCGGACAGTGTCCATGGCAGCTTCGCCGGGCCTACTTGGGTGCATTGAGCAGGTCAGGCAGCCACATCGAGAACGCCGGTATGTAAGTCACCAGCATCAGGCAGATCAGCAGTGCGCCGTAGAACGGCCAGATCGACCGCATCACCTGCCCGACGGACACGCCCCCGATCGCACACCCGATGAATTGGGTCGTGCCCACCGGCGGCGTATTGAGGCCGAGCGCACAGTTGATCAGCATGACGATGCCGAACTGAACCGGGCTCATGCCGAACTGCATGGCGATCGGCAGGAAGATCGGCGTGCAGATCAGGATCGTCGCGGCCATGTCGAGGAAGGTGCCGAGCACGAACAGCAGCACGTTGATCATGAGGAAGATCACCCACGGCGTGCTCGTCACCGACTGCATCAGCTCGCCGGTCTTCTGCGGCACTTCGTAGAGCGCCATGAAGTAGCCGAAGGCCGACGAGATGCCGATCAGCAGCAGCACCACGCCGGTCGTCTTGCAAGCCTTGGCGCAGGCCTTCAGAAAGTCCTTCCAGCTCAGCGAGCGGTAGACGAACACCGTGACGGCCAGCGCCCACAGCACCGCGGTCGCCGCCGATTCGGTCGCCGTGAACACGCCCGACAGGATGCCCACCAGGATGATCACGACGATCATGAGCCCGGGCAGCGAGGCGATGAAGGCCGACAGCACCTCGCCCCAGCCCGGGAACGCGCCGCGGATCGGGTAGCCGCGCTTGATGGCGACGTAGTACGCCGCGCCCAGGTTGCAGATCGTGAGCAGCAGCGCCGGAATCAGGCCCGCGAGGATCAGGCTCAACACGCTGACCGAGGCGATGCCGGTGGTCGCCAGCGTGAAGATGATCAGGTTGTGCGAGGTCGGCATCAGCGCGCCGACGAGCGCCGCGTGGGTCGTGACGTTGACCGCGTAGTCGGCGTCGTACCCTTCCTTCTTCATCAGCGGGATCATCACCGAGCCCATGGCCGACACGTCGGCCACCGGCGAACCGGCGACGCCGCCGAACAGCGTGCAGCCGATGACGTTGCTCATGCCGAGCCCGCCGCGCACGTGGCCGACCAGGCTGTT
>SEGN01000652.1 GCA_004211245.1 Variovorax sp. | reverse complement strand
GGGAACTTGCTTCGCTTTAGTTGACACTGGACGCCCCCTGAATGCGGCTCTCATAGGCCGCTGGCGGCAAGTATCGCAGCGATGAGTGCAGCCGTCGATCGTTATAGAAGCGGATGTAGCTGCTTAACGTGTTTCTCAGCTGCTGCTCCGTCTCGAACTTCTTTCCGTACAGCTCCTCGCACTTCATCGAATGGAAGAAGGACTCCATATGCGCGTTGTCGTTCATGCGCCCTGGTCGGTTCATGCTCTGAAGCATCCCGAGCTCGCTTAGCTGCCGTCTGAACTCGAAATTGGCGAACTCGATGCCTCGGTCGCTGTGGAACACTACGCCGGGACTAACGCAGCGGCTCCACGCCGAGCGCGCAAGTGCCTCCCGCGTCAACGCCGCATCGCGCCGAGCACTCAGGCTCCAGCCCACGATCCGGCGCGTGTGCTTGTCCATCACGGCGGCCATGTATCGCCACTGGCCGGCCACCTTGAGGTATGTGACGTCGCCTACCCAGACTTGGTCCTGCCGCTGCGGGGTGGCCGACTCCGGCAGGTAGGGCACTCCAGCGTAGAAGGCGCGCTGAAGCACCTTCGAGTGGCGATACAGGCGCGCGCTCCTGCCCTGCAATCCCGCTTGCCGCATCAACCTGGCGACACGCCTCCTGCCCACGCTGCGGCCATCCAGGCGCAGCTGCCCCACCACCCGCGGGCTGCCATAGAACCCCCGGCTGTCCGCGTGGATCTGCCGCACGCGGGCCATCAATGCTTCATCTTCTTGCTGTCGCTGGCTGGGTTGGCGCTTCAACCAGGCGTAGAAGCCTGCTCGCGTCACTCCGTGCTGCTCGCACATCACTTGGACCGGGAAGGCTTGCCGGTTTGCCTCGATGAAGGCGAAGACTTCATCTTTCGTTCGGAGGCAAACCGGATAGCTTTTTTTAGCAGGTCGTGCTCCATCTGAAGGCGCTTGAACTGCTTCTCCACCTCGCGAAGTCGTTGCAGCTCCGCGGTCTCCTGCGGCTCCAGAGGTGGCGGGTCCCCCACCAACTCGCCATCCCTGACCTGCTTGCGCCACCTGGAGAGCATGAAAGGATGAATACACAGCGACTCCGCCACATCCTTGATCAGCACCCCGGGCTGGTCGCTCAGTTGCACCGCCTTGAGCTTGAACTCCAGGCTGTACTGCTTGATCTT
>SEGN01000193.1 GCA_004211245.1 Variovorax sp. | reverse complement strand
GTCCAGCCGTCGTTGGCGACAATGTCGCCGATGAGTTCCCGCTTCTTCAAAATGGCCCTTCTGCTCGGCCTGCTTTCGGCCATCGGCCCGTTCGCGATCGACATGTACCTGCCGGCATTGCCGGAAATCGGACAGAGCCTGGGGGCGGGCATCGGGGCGGTGCAGATGAGCCTCACCGTGTTCTTCCTGTCGCTGGGCGTCGGACAGCTTCTGTATGGACCGGTGTCCGATATGGTCGGACGCAAGCCACCCCTTTATTTCGGCCTGGCGCTGTTCGCCCTCGCCAGCGTCGGCTGTGCGCTGGCCACCGACGTGCACATGCTGATCGTGCTGCGCTTCGTGCAGGGCCTGGGCGCCGCGGCCGGCATGGCGATTCCGCGCGCCGTCGTGCGCGACCTGCACACCGGCACCGACGCGGCACGACTGATGTCGCTCCTGATGCTGGTGTTCAGCGTCTCGCCGATCCTGGCGCCGCTCGCCGGAAGCGCGGTCATTGCGCTGTCCGGGTGGCGCGGCGTCTTCTGGGCCGTGACGATCGCCGCCATAGCGTGGCGTTCGGCGTGAACGCGGCCGCGTTCTTCGCGGCGGCGCAACTGAACGGTCGCCTGGGCGAGCGCTACGGGCTGGTTCGCCTGGTGCAGTTCGGCGTGCTGGCCAGCGGCGTTGTCATGGTGGCGATGTTCGCCTACTACGCCGCCGGCGGCGACCGCCTCGCGGTGCTGCTGATTCTGTACTTCATTGCGAGCGGCTTCATGGGCCTCGTGATTCCGACGACCGGGGTGCTCGCGCTCGACCAGCACGGCGCCATCGCGGGCACGGCTTCGGCGCTGATGGGCACGCTGCAGATGCTGACCGGCGCGGCGATGATGGCATTCGTCGGCCTCTTCACCGACGGCCGCCCCTTGCCGATGGTGGCCGGCATGGCAGCCGGCGCATTGGTGGCGCTGGTGCTGACATGGTTCACGCTCGGCGGCCGTCGTGCCGAGTTCTCGCCGGCGCGCTAGGCTGCAAGCCAGCCCATGACGCCACCCACTACCGCCACGCCGCCTGCGCACGACGGCTTGCCGTCCCCCCTGCGTGGCCGGGCGATGATGGTCATCGTCCTCGGCATCATGGTGGCGGTGCTGGACGGCACCATCGTCAACCTGGCGCTGCCGGGCATCGCGCGCGAGCTGCAGGCCACTGCTTCGCATTCGATCTGGGTCGTCAATGCCTACCAGATCGCCACGCTCGTGATGCTGCTCCCGCTGGCGACGCTGGGCGACATCGTCGGCTACCGGCGCATCTACATGGCCGGCATGCTGTTGTTCACGGTGTCTTCGCTCGGTGCAGCCTTTGCCCATTCGCTGAACGCGCTGATCGCCGCACGGGCTGTTCAGGGCCTCGGTGCCGCCGGCATCATGAGCGTGAACGCCGCGCTGGTCCGGCTGATCTATCCGAAGGCGCAGCTCGGCCGGGGCATGGCCATCAACTCGGTGGTGGTGGCGACCTCGGCCGTGGCCGGCCCTTCGGTCGCCGCGGCGATCCTCTCGGTCGCGTCCTGGCCCTGGCTGTTCGCCTGCAACGTGCCGCTCGGGATCCTGGTGCTGGCACTGGCGGTGCGGTCGCTGCCGGCCAACGCCGCGCCGCCGGTTGCCGGGACCCGTTTCTCGCTCGTCGATGTGGTGCTCAACATCCTGATGTTCTCGCTGATCTTCCTCGGTGCCGACCAGCTCGGCGTGCGCGACGCGAGCGGGCAGGGCGGCTCACCGGTCGCGTGGGGCCTGCTGCTGGCCGGCATCGCTGTCGGGTTCGTGTTCCTGCAGCGGCAGCGCAAGCTGGCACTGCCGCTGTTCCCGGTCGACCTGCTGCGCATCCCGGTGTTCGCGTTGTCGATGGGCACCTCGGTCGCAGCCTTCGCGGCGCAGATGCTGTCGTACATCGCGCTGCCGTTCCTGCTGCTCGACAGCTACGGGCGCAGCCATCTCGAGGCCGGCCTGCTCATCACCGCCTGGCCGCTGGCGATCGTGGTGATGGCGCCGGTGGCCGGCAGGCTGATCGGGCGCTACCCGGACGGGTTGCTCGGCGGCATCGGGCTGGCGCTGCTCGCCGGCGGGCTGGCGTTGCTGGCCGCACTGCCCGCTCATCCGGCCAACGCCGACATCGTGTGGCGCATGGCACTGTGCGGGCTGGGCTTCGGGTTGTTCCAGTCGCCCAACAACCACACCATCGTGACAGCGCCGCCGGCGCATCGCAGCGGCGCCGCGAGCGGGATGCTCGGCACGGCACGGTTGACCGGGCAGACCGTCGGCGCGGTGATACTGGCCGCCGTCTTCAGCGTGTGGAGCCCGCTCGACGGCAAGGGGCCGGTGATCGCGCTGGTGCTGGCGTCCTGCTGCGCCGGGCTGGCCGCCGTGTGCAGCACGCTGCGGCTCAGGGCCACGGCGCCCACTGCACCGCAACGCCATGCGTGAGGTGCCCGACACCATCGTCTGCGAAGGCTGCGATGCCGTCTATCGGCGCGCGCCGCTGCAACCGCGCGACGTGGCGCGCTGCCCGCGCTGCGGCACCGAGCTCGAGCGCCACGCCGGCAACCAGCGCCGCCGGATCCTTCCGCTCACCGTGGCCAGTCTGATCATGTTCGCGATCGCCAACCTGTTTCCGATCGTCGAGATCGAGGTGCGGGGGCTCAGCAGCCAGACCACGCTGACCGGCGCCGTGCTGGCGTTGATGGCCGAGGGCATGTCGCTCGTCGCCTTGCTGGTGCTGGCCACGACGTTGCTGTTCCCGCTGCTGCAGCTGTGCATCCTCGCGTGGCTGCTGGTTCCGCTGGCGCGCGACAGGCAAGCGCCCGGTTTCGCCTGGCTGGTGCGCGCGATGCAGTCGCTGCGGCCGTGGGGAATGATCGAGGTCTTCCTGCTCGGCGTGCTGGTGGCGATCGTCAAGCTCTCGAGCATGGCCACGGTGGTGGCCGGCCCGGCACTCTATGCCTTCATGGCGCTGACGGTCCTGCTCACCTCGGTGCTGTCGTTCGATCCGCGCGGCTTCTGGGAGCTGGTCTTCCGCCGGCAGGAGGGCGCATGAACCACGCCGGTCAGGACGTTACGCAGGTGCCGACCGCCGCCAGCCTCGGCCTGCTGGCGTGCCGGCATTGCGGCACGGTCTGGGAGCAGGCCACGGACGGCGAAGCCTGCGGGCGCTGCGGAACGCATCTGTACCGGCGCAAGCCCGACAGCCTGAACCGGACCTGGGCGCTGCTGGTTGCGGCCTGCCTCATGTACATCCCGGCCAACCTGTTGCCGGTGATGATCACCCGCACGCTGTTCGGCACGCAGGACGACACCATCCTGAGCGGCGTGATCTATTTCTGGGTTTCAGGCGCCTACGGTCTGGCCGCGATCGTGTTCATCGCCAGCTTTCTGGTGCCGCTTTTCAAGCTGGCGGCACTGTTCGTGCTGGTGGTGATGGCGCAGCGCCGCAGCGACTGGCGCCGGCCCGAACGGGCGGGGCTGTACCACGTCATCGAGTTCATCGGCCGGTGGTCGATGCTCGACGTTTTCGTCGTGGCGCTTCTCACCGGATTGGTGCAGATCCAGGGCTTTGCGGTCATCACGGCGGGCGTCGGCATCGCGGCCTTCGGCGCGGTGGTGGTGTTGACGATGCTGGCTTCGATCAGCTTCGACCCGCGCCTGACCTGGGACGACAGGCCGGTGCCGCCGGCCGACGACAATCAAGAGAGCAAGCAGAACGTAACCGCATGAGTGAACAAGAGCCTTCATCGTCCCCTGTACCCCCCGCGGCCGATGCGCCTGCCGCACCGCCGGCGCCCAGGGTCGTGCGCCGGCGCGACTGGATGCCCTCGCTTGTCTGGCTGATTCCGATCGTCGCGGCGCTGGTGGGCATCACGCTGGTGGCCCGCATCCTCGTGCAGCGCGGCCCGGAAATCGTGTTGACCTTCAAGACCGCGGAAGGGCTGGAGGCCGGCAAGACGGCGGTGAAATACAAGGACGTCCAGATCGGCATCGTGCAGTCGCTGCGCCTGGCACGCGACCGTTCGCACGTGCGCGTCACGGTCCAGCTCACCAAGGAAGCCGACGGTTTCACCGCCAAGGACACACGCTACTGGGTGGTACGCCCGCGGCTCGACACCTCGGGCATTTCCGGCCTCGGCACCCTGTTGTCGGGTGCCTACATCGGGGCCGACGCGGGTCTCTCGGAAGAAAGCAGCAGCGAGTTCACCGGCCTCGAGGTGCCGCCGATCGTCACGCGCGATGCCTCGGGCCAGCAGTATCTGCTGCGGGCCGCGGACATCGGCTCGCTCGACGTCGGCTCGCCGGTGTACTTCCGGCGCATCAAGGTCGGGCAGGTCGCGGCCTACGAACTCGACGGCGACGGCCGCGGAGTGACGCTGCGCGTCTTCGTGAACGCGCCGTACGACAAGTTCGTCGGTGTCAACACGCGCTTCTGGCATGCGAGCGGGCTCGACGTGTCGCTCTCGGCCAGCGGCGTCAAGCTGCGCACACAGTCGCTCGCGACCATCCTGCTCGGCGGCATCGCCTTCCAGGCGCCCGAGAGCGAGATGGGCCCGGTGGCGAAGGAAAACACCGAGTTCGCGCTGGCCGAGGACGAGCCGACGGCGATGAAGGCGCCGGACGGCCCGTCGCAGACCATGCTGATGTATTTCAACCAGTCGCTGCGTGGCCTGTCGCCCGGTGCCGCGGTCGACTTCCGCGGCGTGGTGATCGGCGAGGTCAAGTCGATCGGCGTGGAATTCGATCGCGCCGAGCGCGAATTCCGCATGCCGGTGCTGGTGCAGGTCTACCCGGATCGGCTGCGCCGGCGCGCCGGGGAGATGCCGGTCGAGTCGCGTTTCACGCAGGAACAGCGACTGCAGTTCCTGATCGGCAAGGGCCTGCGCGCACAGCTGCGCAACGGCAACCTGCTGACCGGCCAGATGTACATCGCGCTCGACTTCTTCCCGAAAGAGCCGACCGTCAAGGTCGACGTGTCGAAGAGCCCGATCGAGCTGCCCACGGTGTCGGGCAGCCTGGAAGACCTGCAGTCGCAGGTGCAGGAGATCGCCGCCAAGGTCAACAAGATTCCCTTCGAGGAGCTCGGCAAGGACATGCGGGTGTCGCTGGCCACGCTGAACAGGACGCTCAGCGGAGCCGAGCAGCTGGCGAAGACACTCAACAACGACGTCTCCCCCGAAATCACCGCGGCGCTCAAGGACGTGCGCAAGACCGTCGACAGCGCAAACAAGACCCTGTCGGAAGATTCGCCGCTGCAGCAGGACGTGCGCCAGACGCTGCAGGAGCTCACCCGCGCGGCCGGTTCGGTGCGGGTGTTGACCGACTACCTCGAACGCCATCCGGAGTCGCTGCTGCGCGGCAAACCCGACGACAAGAAGAAATGAAGTTCCAGAACGCTCTCCTGATCGCCGGCGCGGCGCTGCTGCTCGGTGCTTGCGCCAGTCCGCCCACGCTCTATTACACGCTGGCGGCTCCTGCGACCGTGCCCGCGGCTGCGCGGGCCAACACCGCGCCGCCGCTGTGGATCGAGCTCGCGCCGCTGGCCGTGCCCGAACGCCTGGCACGGCCGCAACTCGTGGTGCGGTCGGCCGGCGACGCCACGCGCAGCCAGGTCGAGATCCTGGAGCAGCACCGCTGGGCATCGTCCTTCGAGAACGAACTGCGCGACGCGCTGGCCAGCGGCATCGCGGCACGCCTCGGCGCACTCGACGGCACCAAGGGGGGGCGCCCGGCGGCAGTGCCCGTGACCCGCATCGCAGTGCAGTTGCGGCAGTTCGACGCGGTCGAAGGCACGCGGGTCGACGCCAGCTTCGGATGGACGGTGCGGCGCCCGGATCCCGCGACCGCGCTGGTCTGTCAGATCAGCCTGAGCGAGCCGGTCGCCGGGACCGGCATCGACGGCCTGGCGCAGGCCGCGCAGCGGCTGACGGGCAACATGGCCGCCACCATCGCGCGCAGCGTGACAGGGCTGCAGGCAAACCCGGAATGCTCTTAAAACGATAGCAGGACGGTTACAATACCGGGTTCGCCGCTTGGAATCGCACCGATCGGCCCCAACTCCCCTGCATGAACGCATCCCACACCACCGCCTCGCACATGACGAACCTGGTCACGCTGGCCGAGCTGCTCGAACGCCTGGAGCACAGTGCCGTGCCAGTCGCCGCCGAGCAGTACCGCTCGGTGGTGATGCACCTGGTCGACGAGTTCACCGACGTGACGCCGGATCCGGCGCTCGGTGTGTTGCTCGACACCCACCCGGCCGCGGCCGAGTTGTA
>SEGN01000192.1 GCA_004211245.1 Variovorax sp. | reverse complement strand
CAGCCGAGGTTCAGCACCAGCCCCACGCCCATCACAGGCAATGCGCCGAAGCGCCGGATCAGATGGCCGGTGAAGAAGCCCGGCGCGAACATGCCGATCACATGCCACTCGAGCACCAGTGCAATGTCGGAAAAGGGCAGACTGCAGACCTGCATTGCGATCGGCGTGGCGGCCATCAGCAGGTTCATCACGCCGTAGCCGAGCGAGCCCGCGGCCGCGGCGACAATGAAGACCGGTTGTCGCACGATCTGGCCGAGCGGACGGCCACCGGCGGCCTGCTGCTTCGTGAGCGCCGGGGGGAAGTCGATGAAGGCCAGCAACGCCATCGACACGAGCGCCACGACGGCGAGCGCCAGGTAGGCGCCGACGAACGGCACTGCGAACAAGCCGCGCGTGACCGAGGCCAGGTTCGGGCCCACGACCGCGCCGATCAGTCCGCCGGCCATGACCAGCGAGACCGCCTTCTCGCGCCAGGCGGGCGCCGCGAGTTCGGCTGCAGCGAAGCGGTAGAGGCTGGCGTTGGCGCTGTAGTAGCCGGCCACCAGCGTCGCCAGCGTCAGCAACCAGAAGTTCTTCGACCACGCCGCGTAGCCGCACAACAATGCCGAAGCAAATGCCACGGCCAGGCCGGTCTGGAACGAGCCACGCCGGCCGAAGCGTCGCTGCGTGCGCGCCACGATGCCGGTAGAGAGGGCGCCACCGACCACGTAGCCCATGACCGGCAGCGTCGCCATCCAACCGCGCGGCGCCAGACTCAGCCCCACGAGCCCGTTGATGGCGATGAAGGTGACGTTGTTGGTAAGGAAAAGTCCCTGGCAGATCGCCAGCAGCCAGAGATTGCGGTTCATGGCGGCATTGTTGCCTGCGCGCGCCTGCGACCGGTCCAAAAAAAAAGCGCCTCGGTCGAGGCGCCTGGACACTGCCGAACGGGCATCAGCCTTTTTTCAGCAGTCCGTTGAGCGATGCCAGCAGGTCATCCTGGGTGCCGAGGCCCTGCTCCGGCACCTTGCCATGCGGCGTGAGGTGATCGATCAGGGCGGGCAGCATCGTCGCCAGCAGCGGCAGCAATGTCTGGGCATTGATCCCGAGCTTGCCGGCGATGGCGGAGATCGTGTCGCTGCCGAGCACGTCGTTCAGTTGATTGCCTGATACCGGGGCGTTCTCGCCCTTGCCGATCCACGAGCCGATCACGTCGCCCATGCCGGCCTGCTCGAACTTGTTGACCAATCCTCCGAGGCCGCCCTGCTCACCGTTGTTCGCCAGCAGCCCGCCCAGCGCACCTGCCAGGCCACCCAGATCGCCGAGGCCTCCCAACCCCGCGCCCGGCTGCTGCTGTTGTGCGCCGCCGAGCACCTGACCCAATACCGAATCGAGCAATCCCATGAATTTCCCCGCTTGTTGCATGCAGAAGCACGCTTGGTGTGTGACAGAACCGGCCGGATTGTCGCACACTGCGCTCCAGAATGAGCCGGGTCGTAACTTTCAGCGTGGCAGCGTGAGGTATTACTTTGTGACGGCTCCACGTGGCGGGCGCTTTTGCAGCAGCGGCTCGCTCACGCCCTGCACGCCGACCAGTCCCAACACCGTCACCAGCGAATTCTGCGCACCTTTCCAGGCGTCTGTCACATCGATCCATTCGCTCAGCGCATGAAAGCCGCCGGTCTTGCCGCCACCTCCGATGACGATGGCCGGGATGCCGAGCGACATCGGCACGTTGGCGTCGGTGCTGGCGCCCGACAGCAATGTCTTGTGGCCGAACGCGCTGTTGGCGCGCACGGCGGCCTCCACGATCACCGAGTCGGCCGCGGTGCGACCGCCCGGACGGTCGCCGATGAGTTTGTTCGACACCGTGAGTGTGTTCACCCCCCAGCGCTTGTTCTCCTCGGCGACCGCTTCGTCCACCGCGGCCAGGATCTTCTTCTCGGTTTCGAGCAGCGGTTCCATGGCATCGGAGCGGATGTCGACCGCCATGTGAGCATCGGGCGCGATGGTGTTGACCGAGGTGCCGCCGCCCACGGTGCCGACGGTGAAAGTCGTCTTGGGAAAGCTGGGCGTTTTCACTTCGGCGATCTTCGCAATGGCGCGGCCCATGCCGTGGATGGCGCTCGGTACCTGCCCGAACGCGGCGTAGCTGTGGCCGCCCGGCCCTCGGAAGTTGAATTGGTAGCGGTGGCTGGCCGTGCCCAGTACCAGCACGCTGCCATCGGGTGCGGGCTCCAGACCGACCATGCCGTCGATGTCGAGCTGGTCGCGAAAAAGCGCTTTCATGCCGCGCAGATTGCCCAGCTCTTCTTCGCCTACGTTGCCGACGATCAGCAGGTCGCCCACCGTTTGCACCTTGTTGTCGTTCAGCACCTTGAGCCAGGACAGAAGCACGCTGAGCGCGCGGGTGTTGTCCGAGATGCCCGGCGCGTAGAGCTTGCCCTCGCGCTCCTTGACCTTCACATCGGTGCCGGCCGGGAACACGGTGTCCAGATGCGCCGAGATCAGCAGCTTCGGGCCGTTGCCCGTGCCTTTGCGCAGGCCGACCACGTTGCCTTCGGCATCGATCTTCGCGTCGGCCAGACCGAGCGCTTTCATGCGCGCGAGAAACGCCTCGGCACGCTTCTGTTCCTTGAACGGCGGTGCCTCGATTTCCGTCAGCATCTTCAGGTCTTCCACCGAGCGGTCGTGGTCGGCCTTGACGCCTTCGAGCAGCTTCGCGACGACAGGGGAAGCCATGAGTTGCGTGTATGCCTGATCGACGGCCGGTTTGACTTGCGCCGGTGTCGGCGCCACGGCGCTGAAACCCTGGGCCTGCGCCGCGCCGATGGCGATCAGCGCGGCGCCTCCCAGCATGACGATTCGGAAGGACGGAATGAATGACATGGTGGGCCTGTTGAACGTGGGGCAGCAAGTCGACATTCTGAACACCCGGATGCAGAAGGCGCCGACGCCGGCTAACCGGCCAGCGCCAGCAGTGCCGCGATGGCGGCCGTCTCGGCGCGCAGGACGCGAGCTCCGAGCGTGAGTGGCGCAAAGCCGCGACGCAGGGCGTCTGCCTCCTCGGTGGCACTCAGGCCGCCTTCGGGTCCGCTCAGCACGGTGAATCGACAGGGCAGCGGCCCGGCGGCCACCGAGGCCGGGGTTTGTGCGCCGGGCGCGAAGCTCAGCACGCTGCGGCGTTCGCCCGGCTCGCCTTCGGGCAATGCCGCGAGCCAGTCGGCCAGCGTGCGCACCGGCAGCACCGGCGGCACGCGGTTGCGGCCGCACTGCTCGCAGGACGCGATGGCGATGGCCTGCCAGTGCGCGACCTTCCTGGCGGCCCGCTCGCCGCTCAGGCGGAGCACGCCATGGGCCGTCATCAACGGCTGGATCGCGGCCACGCCCAATTCGGTGGCCTTCTCGACCAGCCAGTCCATGCGTTCGTTGGCCGGCATCCCCATGGCCAATTGCACGCCGTGCACCGCCTCGCGCTCGACAGCGTCGTGCGCACCCACCTGCACCGTCACCTCGCTGCGGCCCATGCCTTGGACCGTGGCGGTGTATTCGCCACCCGATCCGTCGAACAACGTGATCTGCGCGCCCGGCTGAAGCCGCAGCACCTGCACATGGCGCGCCGCCCCGGCCGGCAGCGCCAGCACGGTGCCGGCAGACAACGGCACGGCGCAGTGAAAACGGGGCATCGAGGCCAGCGCGCTCAGACCCGACCAAAGGCGAGGCTGGTCGCGTCGGCCGTGCCCTCGACTTCGTCGATCACGCGCAGCAGCGGCGTGAGTTGCGTAAGCAGGCTGGCGATGTCGTAGCTGATCGGGCCGTAGACGGCGTCCTGGAAATCGAGCACGCCGAGTTCATGGTCCCGGCCCACCATCAGGTTGCGCGGCATGTAGTCGCGGTGCACGTACACGCTTGCCGAAGCCAGGTTGGTTTCGACGATCTGGCGGAACGCGCGATCGAGCCGCTCCTTCAGAATGCCCTCGACCTTCACCCCGCGGTATTCGCCGAGATACCACTGCGGAAAGAGCGACAGCTCGCGTTCCAGGAGTGCCCGGTCGTAGGACGGCAACACGCCGGGCTTCGACGCCAGCTGCCATCGGATCAGCGCATCGATGGCCTGCAGGTAGTGCGGCAGGTTCGCTTCGGGCCGGGCCGGGTCGATCACATCGAGCAGGGTCTGCGTGCCCAGGTCGTCCAGCAGCAGGAACCCGTCCGCCGCGTGCCATTCCAGCACCTGCGGCGCCTTGACGCCGGCCTCGGCCATGAGTTGCGCGATCCGCACGAAGGGTGCGCTGTCTTCCTTGTCGGGCGGCGCGTCCATCACGATGCGGGTGCCCACGGCCTCATCGCGGCTGTCGACGCGGAAGTAACGCCGGAAGCTCGCGTCTGCGGAGGCGAGCCGCACGGTCTGGGGCAGCAGTTTCTGTGCAGGTGAAACGGCGGCGAGCCAGCGTTCGAACGCCGCGGCGCGGGCCGGGTCGCTCCAGGGGATGGGCGGGGTGGCGCCGGCGGCCAGTTGCGGGGTTGCTGTCATGGATAATCGATTCTACAAACGCAGGCCGGCCCCGGCCGACCCCCTTGGCCCCCGCGGCCGCACCGCGCCGCCCTAGCCCGACGATCCTTCATTGCCCGTGCCGATGCCTGACCTGACCCGTGCCGCCCGGCGCCGGTGCCGACCCCCGCTGCCGCTGGCGCTGCTGTCGCTCGCGCTGCTGCATGCCCACGGTGCTGCCGCGCAAGGCGTGGACGAGGCGCCGCTCGTGCTCAAACGCACCCCGCAGCTGGAGGAGACCGTGCCCAAGCCGCTGCGCGGCGGGCAGTCCAGCTTCATCACCGGCGACAACATCACGGGGCGGCCCGATCTGGAGACGGTGGTCACCGGTAATGCGCAACTGCGCCGCGGCGACACCGTGGTCAACGCGGACCGCCTCGAATACGACCAGCCAACCGACACGGCCAGAGCCACCGGCCATGTGCGGGTGAATCAGGCCGGCAATGTGTATGAAGGCCCGGATCTCGAACTCAAGGTCGAGAGCTTCGAAGGCTTCTTCAACAACGTGCGCTACCGGTTTCTCGCGACCGGCGGCCACGGTGACGCACAGCGCATCGATTTCGTCGACCAGTCGCGCTCGGTCGCGCGGCAGGCCACCTACACCACCTGCCGGCGCGAGGACTTCCCTGGCTGGATGCCGGCGTGGATGCTGAGTACCACGCAGCTGGACACCGACACCGAAGAGAACGTCGGCGTGGCGAAAAACGCGCAGCTCAGCTTCATGGGACTCAGCACCCCGCCGTTCCCGAGCCTGAGCTTCCCGCTCAGCAACACGCGCAAGAGCGGCTTGCTGCCGCCGACGCTCGGCATCGACAACACCAACGGCATCGAGATCACGCAGCCGTACTACTGGAACATCGCGCCGAACCGTGACGCCACCTTCACGCCCACGCTGATGAGCAAGCGCGGCGTGAACCTCAGTACCGATTTCCGCTACCTGGAGAAGGACTACAGCGGCGAGCTGCGGGTCGACTACATGCCGAGCGACACACTGCGCAAGCGGGATCGCTGGGGCGTCTGGGGCGCGCATTCGCACACCTTCGACCCCAAGCCGTTCGGCCTCGACTCGCTCAGCGCCAGCCTGAACATCAATCGCGTCAGCGACGACGATTACTGGCGCGACTTCACCCGCACACCGTCGCTGACAGGGCGCCTGCTGGCCAGCGAGGGCGCGCTCAACTGGAGCCGTGGCGACTGGAGCGGTCAGGCGCGCGCGCTGTCGTACCAGACGCTCAAGTACGACCTCTCGCCGATCACGCCGCCGTATGACCGCATGCCGCAGATCACGGCCAACTACAACAAGTTCGACTGGCACGGCTTCGATTTCACGCTGAACAACGACTACACGCGTTTCCGCGGCGACCCTTCGGTGCAGCTGCAGCCGAACGCCGAGCGCGTGTACACGCTGGCGTCCCTGAGCAGGCCGTTCCTGACGCCGGGCACCTTCGTGATCCCGAAGGTGCAACTGCACGCGCGCGCCTACCAGTTCGACGGTCCGCTCACCAACGGCGCGACGTCGGCCAGCGTCACGGTGCCGACGTTCAGCCTCGACAGCGGCCTGATCTTCGAGCGGAGTGCAAGCTTCTTCGGTCGCTCGTTCACCCAGACGCTGGAGCCACGCGCCTTCTACGTCTACACGCCCTATCGCAACCAGAGCGTGATCCCGGTGTACGACACGGCGGCGAACGATTTCAACTTCGCGACGATCTACACCGAGAACGCGTTCTCGGGCAACGACCGCATCGCCGACAACAACCTGCTCACGATGGGTGTGACCTCGCGGCTGATCGACCCCGACACCGGCGCCGAGGCGGCGCGCTTCGGTGTGGCGCAACGGCTGCGTTTCGCCGATCAGAAGGTGCAGCTGCCGGGCGTGAAAACCGTGACCGACCGGGTCAGCGACGTGCTCTTCGGCGCGCAGATCAACTGGACGCCCAAGTGGAGCGTGGACACCACGGTCCAGTACAACCCGGACAACCGCACTTCCACGCGCAACACCATCGGTGCCCGCTACAGCCCGGGGCCGTACCGCACCATCAGCGCGGCCTACCGTTACCAGGCCGACTCGAGCGTTGGCGCGGGTGACGGGAACAAGTCGATCGACGTGGGCTGGCAATGGCCGCTGAACGACCTGTGGGGCGACAAGGGCAAGGATCTCGGCCCCGGCAAGGGCCAGGGTGGCGGGCGCTGGTATGCCGTGGGCCGGCTCAACTACAGCATGATCGATCGCAAGCTGACCGATGCGGTGGTCGGCGTCGAGTACGACGGCTGCTGCTACATCGCCCGCGTGGTGATGGAACGCCTGACCACCGGTCAGGTCACAGCCAACAAGCGCATCATGTTCCAGCTCGAATTCGTCGGCTTCTCGAGCGTCGGCTCCAGCCCGATGAAGACGCTGCAGACCAACATCCCGCGCTACACGCCGCTGCGGCAGCCGGTTCCCGGCCCCAGCCGCTTCACCAATTACGACTGAGCACATTCGCCATGACACAACTCCGCTCCACCCTCACGCTGGTCGCCCTCGCGGCAATGGCCGCGGCGTTCGGCGCGCAGGCCCAGGGCCTGCGCCCCTCGGCCTCCGGTACCGGCAGTCGCGGCATCACCGACATCATGCGGTCGCCGCAGCGCTTCAACCCCGCGCCGCCCGCGACGCGCGCGCCCGCGGCGCCGACCACGCAGCGTGCCGCGGAGTTCATCGTGGCGCTGGTCAATTCGGAGCCGATCACCAACTCCGACGTGCAACAGCGTGTGGGTCGCGTGATCGAGCAGAACCCGCAGGAAGCAGCCCGGATCCCGCGTGCCGAACTCACTGCGTTGGTGCTGGAACGCCTGATCGGCGAGCGCGCGCAGTTGCAGGTCGCGAAGGAGCAGAACATCAAGGTCGACGACGTGGCGGTCGATCAGGCCGAGCAGACCGTGGCCCGGCAGAACGACATCACTGTGGAAGAGCTGCGCCGCAGGGTGGCGGCCGACGGTCAGGCGCAGGCGGACTTCCGGCGCGAGTTGCGCGACCAGCTGCTGCTGACGCGCCTGCGCGCCCGCGAACTCGACGCCCGCATCAAGGTGAGCGACCTCGAGGTGGAGCAGTACCTGCGCGACCAGAAGACCAACCCGAATGCCGCGCCCTCGGACATCAATCTCGCGCAGATCATGGTGGCGGTGCCGGACGGCGCCAACGAAGCGCAGGTGGCGGCGGCGCAGCGCAAGGCCCAGGGGATTGCACAGCGCGTGCGCAGTGGCGAGGATTTCGCCAAGCTCGCCAACGAGATGTCCGACTCGCCCGACAAGGCCAATGGCGGCGCGCTCGGGCTGCGCAGCGCGGAACGCTATCCGCCGCTGTTCGTGGAAGCGACTGCAGCCACGCCGGTCAACGGCATCGCCGGCCCGGTCCGCTCCGGTGCCGGCTTCCACGTGCTCAAGGTGCTCGCCAAGGTGCGGGCCGGGGCGGCGGATGCGTCGGTGACGCAGACCCAGGTGCGCCACATTCTGTTGCGCACCGACGCGCGCTTGACGAGCGAGCAGGCCGTGGCGCGGCTGGCCGAATTCAAGCGCCGCATCCAGGCCGGAACCGCCGACTTCGCCGGGCTCGCACGGGACAACTCGCAGGACGGCAGTGCCAAGGACGGCGGCGAACTCGGCTGGTCGCGGCCGGGCCAGTTCGTGCCCGAGTTCGAGGACGCCATGAACCGCCTCGCACCGGGCCAGATCAGCGACCCGGTGGCATCGCGCTTCGGCGTGCACCTGATCCAGGTCGAAGCGCGCCGCGAGAACAAGCTCACGGAGGCCGAGCAGCGAGAGGCCGCCCGCAGCGCGCTGCGCGAGAAGCGGCTGGAAGAAGCCGCCGAAACCTGGGCGCAGGAAATCCGCGCCCGGGCCTACGTCGAACTGCGCGAACCGCCGCAGTCTTGACCCGACACGTCGCGCGCAAGCGCTTCGGGCAGCACTTTCTGTCCGACGGCGGCATCATCGACGCGATCGTGCAGGCGATCGCGCCGCAGCCCGGTGACGCGATGGTCGAGATCGGTCCCGGCCTGGCCGCCCTGACGCAGCCGCTGGTCGAGCGGCTCGGGCATCTCACCGTGATCGAACTCGACCGCGACCTGGCGGCCCGCCTGCGCAGCCATCCGCAGCTGGAGGTGATCGAGTCGGACGTGCTCCGCGTCGATTTCGCCGAGCTGGCGGCCCGCAAGGCGCCGGCCGCGCTGCGTATCGTGGGCAACCTGCCCTACAACATCTCGACGCCCATCCTGTTCCACCTTCTCGCCAGTGCGCACCTTGTCGCCGACCAGCACTTCATGCTGCAAAAGGAAGTGATCGACCGCATGGTCGCGCAGCCGGCCACCTCCGACTACAGCCGCCTGAGCGTGATGCTGCAGTGGCGCTACGAGATGGAAAACATGCTGTTCGTGCCACCCGAGAGCTTCGAGCCGCCGCCGCGCGTCGACAGCGCCGTGGTGCGCATGGTGCCGTTGGCGGTGCCGCCGCAGGTCGACGCTGCGCGGCTGGGCGAGATCGTGCAGGTGGCTTTCAGTCAGCGCCGCAAGATCCTGCGCCACACGCTTGGCCGCTGGCTGGAAGAACACGGCTTCACGGGCGATTTCGACCCTCAGCGGCGCGCCGAGGAGGTGCCGGTGGCCGAGTATGTCGCGCTGGCCCAAGCCGTTCCCCCATGAAAAATGCCTCGCAGCGCGAGGCATCTTTCTGTTCGTGGAACACCGCGGAGCCTGGCGGCGAGCAACAGCTAGGCCGCAGCCAACCAATATCCGGCGTTGAAGGGGCTGCTCATGCGCAGCGCCAACGGCGAAACGTCCACCAACTTGTCGGTCGGCATCTTCTCGGCATTGGGATCGGCGTTCAGATCGATCCCGGAGAGCACGTCGGTGCCCTGCGAAGCCTCGTTCGCCCGTTCTGCTTGGCTGGTGTGTGCAGAACGGGCTACAGAAAAGAATAGAAGCACCTGAACGGTATCTTCCGGTCT
>SEGN01000191.1 GCA_004211245.1 Variovorax sp. | reverse complement strand
GAGAACCTCAACGACTCGGTGGTCGCGCCGCTGTTCTGGTTCGTGCTGTTCGGGTTGCCCGGCGCCGCGCTCTACCGCTATGCCAACACCGCCGATGCGATGTGGGGCTATCCGGGCGAACGCAACGGGCGCGACTGGCAATGGGCCGGCAAGTGGGCGGCGCGCGTGGACGACGTGCTGTCGTGGATTCCGGCCCGCATCACGGCGCTGCTGCTGGCGTTGGCCGTGTGGCGCTGGCCGCGCGGGCTGTGGTGCGAGGCGCACCGCACGCCGTCGCCGAACAGTGGCTGGCCGATGGCCGCAATGGCGCTGTCGCTCGGCGTGCGGCTCGGCAAGCCGGGTGTGTATATGCTCCATGCCGCCGGCCGCGCTGCGGCGGCCGGCGACCTGTCCCGCGCTGTCTCGTGGTGTGGCCGGGTCGTGTGGCTGGCCGCGTTGACGGCCACCTGTGCGCTGGCATTTCGGCAGTGACGATGATTCAAGGATCGACTTTCATGCGCATCGCTCGCCCGGCGCACGGCGGCCCCGACGGCCTGGGCGTGCCGCTGCACGACTTCTCGACCAACAGCAACGCGGCGGGTGAGTGTCCCGGTGCGCTGCGTGCCGTGCAGCACGCCGATGCCACGCGCTACCCCGACCCCAGCTACACCGCTCTGCGGGCGCAGCTTGCGGCCTTTCACGGCGTGGTGCCCGGGCGCATCGTGCTGGCCGGCAGCGCGAGCGAGTTCATCTTCCGCATCACGGCGTCTGCGGCCCGGGCCGGCGCGCACACCATTCGCTCGCCCGAGCATGGCTTCGGTGACTGCGCGAGCGCGGCGCAGGCGTGGGGACTGGGCGCCGCGCACGACGGCGAGGCCCCGTCGCTGCGCTGGTGCTGCGACCCGTCCAGTCCGCTGGGCCAGCCCCAGCAGGATCTCGCCGCCATCGTCGACGCGCTGGACGCCGGCACGACCTGCGTCCTCGACCTTGCCTACGAGCCGCTTCGACTGCAGGGCGGGCTCGGCCTCGATGCAGCGCAGCGCGAGCGCGTCTGGCAACTCTGGACGCCCAACAAGGCGCTGGGGCTGACCGGAATCCGCGCGGCTTACGCGGTGGCGCCTGCGGGTGCACAGGCGCAGGTCGATCGGCTCGAATCGCTGGCGCCCTCGTGGCCGGTCGGCGCGCATGGCGTTGCGCTGTTGCAGAGCTGGACGACAGCGCAAACGCAGGACTGGCTGGCCGCCAGTCTCGACACGCTGCGCGCATGGAAGGCGCGGCTGGTCGCCCTGTGCGATGCGCTGGGTTGGCGTTGCTCCCCCAGCGCAGCCAACTTCTTCTGCGTGCGACCGGGCGAGCACGACACCGCGGCGCTTTGCAGTGCGCTGCGCACACGGGGCATCAAGCTGCGCGACACCGCATCGTTCGGACTCGCCGGCCACGTGCGCCTGGCGGCATTGCCGCCGGCGTCGCAGGACGCGCTGCGCACCGCAGTGGCGGCGTTGCAATGAGCGCGCGCTGCGTCATGGTGCTCGGCACCACCAGCGGCGCCGGCAAGAGCTGGCTCACCACCGCCCTGTGTCGCTGGTACGCACGCCAGGGCTTGAAGGTCGCGCCGTTCAAGGCGCAGAACATGAGCAACAACGCGCGGGTGGTGGCCGGCGGCGAGATCGGCAGCGCGCAATACTTCCAGGCGCTGGCCGCCAAGGCGATGCCCGAGGTGCGCATGAACCCGCTTTTGCTGAAGCCCGAGCGCGACACCCACAGCCAGGTGGTGCTGCTGGGGCAGGTGAGCGAGTCCCTGTCCGAGTTGCCCTGGCGCGGGCGCAGCGAAGTGGTGTGGCCGCAGATTGCTCAGGCGCTCGACGAGCTTCGTGAGGAGAACGACGTGGTGGTGATCGAGGGTGCGGGCTCGCCGGCCGAGATCAACCTCATGGCCAGCGACATCGTCAACCTGCGCGTGGCACGCCATGCCGGCGCGCGCTGCCTGCTGGTAACCGACATCGATCGCGGCGGCGCCTTTGCGCACCTGTACGGTACCTGGGCGCTGATGCCCGAGGCCGACCGCGCGCTGCTGTCCGGCTTCGTGCTCAACAAGTTCCGTGGCGATGCGGCGCTGCTGGCCCCGGCGCCGCAGATGCTGCAGGAAATGACAGGCGTTCCGACCGTCGCGACCCTGCCGATGTGGTGGCAGCACGGGCTGCCCGAAGAGGACGGGGTGTTCGACGATCGCAGCGTCGGCAGCATGGGCACGGTGTCGCACCGCATCGCCGTCGTGGTCTACCCCCGCATCAGCAACCTCGACGAGTTCCAGCCGCTCAAGAACATGCCCGGCGTGCGGCTGCGCTGGGCCCGAACGCCGGCCGAACTGGCCGATGCCGACACCGTGGTGCTGCCCGGTTCGAAGCACACGAGCGGCGACTTGCAATGGCTGCGGACGCAGGGGCTCGACCGTGCGGTCGCGGCGCATGCGGCGCGAGGCGGCCGTGTGCTGGGCGTCTGCGGCGGGTTGCAGATGCTGGGGGAGGCGCTCATCGATCCGCACGGCATCGACGGCAACGGGCCGGGACTGGGCCTGTTGCCGCTGGTCACGCGCTTCGAGCGCGACAAGACGGTGCGCCATCGCGCGGCTCGCTTCGGCACGCTCGGCGGCGCCTGGTCTGCGCTTTCCGGCATCGGCGTGCAGGGCTATGAGATCCATCACGGCCAGACGCTCGAGCACAGTGCGATGGCCGCGGCCGGCCAGCCTGCGCTGGCCGCGATGCCCGACGGGCTGGCCTGGCAGAACGAGGGCGGCAACGTGCTGGGCATCTACCTGCACGGGCTTTTCGAAGACCCGGCCGCGCTGCAGGCGCTGTTCGGTGCCACGGCGCCCACGCTCGACAGCGTTTTCGATGGCCTGGCCGACTACATTGACCGACACTTCGAACCTGGCGCCTTGCGCGCGCTGACCGCATGACCTCCCTGCCGGACATTCCAGACATCGCCGACGCTGCGCTCGCGCAGCGGCTGCAGCATCTGCTCGACAACAAGACCAAGCCTGTCGGCGCATTGGGCCGGCTCGAGGCGCTGGCGTTGCGCATCGGGTGCATCCTCGGCTGCGAGGTGCCGATGCTGGAAGCGCCGCAGATGCTGGTCTGCGCGGCGGATCACGGCCTGGCCGCACGGGGCGTGTCGGCCTACCCGAGCGACGTCACCTGGCAGATGGTGCAGAACTTCCTGGCAGGCGGTGCGGCGGTGAGCGTGCTGGCGCGCCAGCACGGACTGGCGCTGACGGTGGTGGACTGCGGCGTGCGCCACGATTTCGGGCCCCGGCCCGGGCTGCTGATCCGCAAGGTCGGGCCGGGCACGGCAGATGCTTCCGTGGAGGCGGCCATGACTGCCGACCAGTGCACCCAAGCCATTGCCAACGGGCGCGACGTGGTGCGCGGCTTGCCCGGCAACGCGTTGCTGCTCGGCGAAATGGGCATCGGCAACACCTCGGCCGCCTCGATGCTGCTGGCACGGCTGACCGGCATCGAACTGGCCGGCTGCGTCGGTGTCGGGACCGGCCTCGACGCGGCCGGGCTGGCGCGCAAGCAAAGCGTGCTGGCCGGCGTGATGGACCTGCACCGCAGCGCGACGACGCCGCTGGCCGCGCTCGCTGCCTTCGGCGGCTTCGAGATCGCGACGCTGGTCGGCGCCGTGCTGGAGGCGGCGCAGGCGCGGCGCGTGATCGTGGTCGACGGCTTCATCACCGGCGCGGCCGTGCTGGTCGCGCAGGCGCTGCGGCCGAACGTGGTGCAGCGCTGCGTCGCCGCGCACGAATCGGCAGAACCGGGCCATGCGCTGTTGCTCGCGCACCTGGGCCTGAAACCCCTGCTGCGGCTCGACCTGCGCCTGGGCGAAGGCTCCGGCGCCGCGCTGGCCTGGCCGCTGCTCGAATCGGCCTGCCGCATCCTGCGCGAGATGGCCAGCTTCGAAACCGCGGGCGTGTCGCGGGCCTGACCATGCAAGGCGTGCGTCACTACCTCCTGGCGCTGCAGTTCTTCACGCGCGTGCCGGTGACCGGGCGCCTCGCGCGCTGGGTCGGCTTCAGCCCGCAGATGCTGCGCGCGAGCGCGGCGCATTTTCCGGGCATCGGCTGGCTGGTCGGGGGCGTTGGTGCGGCGGTGTTCGTGCTGGTGCAAGCGGGTCTGCCGGGGGCGGTCGGTGCGATGGCCGCTGCTCTGCTGAGCACCATCGCGACCGTATTGCTGACGGGCGCCTTCCACGAAGACGGTCTTGCCGACGTCGCCGATGGCCTCGGCGGTTCGGCCGACCGCGCACGCGCGCTGGAAATCATGAAGGACTCCCGCATCGGCGCGTTCGGTGCGATCGCGCTGGTGCTCGCGCTCGGCCTCAAGGTCGCGCTGCTCGCGGTGCTGGCGGGGCGGGGCGTCGAGGTGGTGGCTTGCGCGCTCGTCGGCGCCCATGTGCTGTCGCGGCTGGCACCGCTGTTCCTGATTCGCTGGTTGCCCTATGTGGGCGACAGCGGTGCCAGCAAGGCCAAGCCGCTGGCCGATGCGATCGGCGCCGGTGCGCTGGTCACGGGCGTCCTGTGGTCGATCCCGGCCGGCCTGCCGGTGCTGCTGGCCCAGGGGCCGGCGAGGGTGCTCGCGATGGTGCTGGCGTGCGCCGCGGGGGCCGCCTTGATGGCGCGCCTGTTCCGGCGCCGGCTGCAGGGCTTCACCGGCGATGCGCTCGGTGCGACGCAGCAGGTCTGCGAGCTCGCCATCTATCTCGCATTGGCCTGGCAGTCATGACCAGCAGGCTTTTGCTTGTTCGCCATGCCGAGACCGATGCCGGCGCCGGCATCTGCTACGGCGCGACCGATGTCGGGGTGTCGCCCGAAGCCACGCGCGCGCTGGCAGCGCAGCTCGCACCGTCGATCCCGGTCGGTGCCGCCCTGAGCTGCTCCCCGTTGCGGCGGTGTGCCGAACTGGCCCAGGCGATCGAGGCACTGCGTCCCGAGTTGATCGCCCAGGCCGACACGCGGCTGATCGAGATGGACTTCGGCGCCTGGGAGGGCCGCGAGTGGGCCGCCATCGCTCGCGCGGAGTTCGACGGCTGGATCGGCAACTTCGCCGACGGCCGGCCGGGCGGAACCGGCGAGAGCACGCGCCGCCTGATGCAGCGCGTGGGCGACGTGTTCGACGAGTGGCTGCTGTCCAGGCGCGACGCGGTGTGGATCACGCATGCGGGCGTGATCCGCGCGGTGCAGTTGCTGCAACGCGGCGTGCGCAGCATCGAACGCGCCGACCAGTGGCCGTCGGCACCGATCGCCTTCGGCGCCTGCATCTTGATCGAGCGCTGATCAGGTCCGGCCCGGGCCCGGCGCAGGCGTCTTCGGCTTGTAGCTGCACATCGTGTGCACGGCGCACTCCCAGCATTTCGGCTTGCGCGCCACGCAGATGTAGCGCCCGTGCAGGATCAGCCAATGGTGCGCGTGCAGCATGAACGCCTTCGGCACGCGCTTTTCGAGCTTGAGCTCGACCGCCAGCGGTGTCTTGCCCGGCGCCAGGCCGGTGCGGTTGCTCACGCGAAAGATGTGCGTGTCGACGGCGAGCGTGGGAGCGCTTCGAGTTCGGCACGCGTGCGCGGCACTTCGCCCCCGTACAACTCGATCAGCATGCGGCACGCTTCGATCAGATGCTTCGCCTTGCTGCGGTAGAGGCCGATGGTCTTGATGTAGCTCTCCAGCCCTTCGACGCCGAGATCGAGGATGGCCTGCGGCGTGTTCGCCACCGGATAGAGCTTGCGCGTCGCCTTGTTCACGCCCACGTCGGTGGCCTGCGCCGAGAGCAGCACGGCGGCCAGCAGCTCGAACGGCGTGGTGTATTCGAGTTCGGTCTTCGGCTCCGGATTGGCCGCCTGCAGCGTGGCGAAGAAGGGGACGATGTCGTCTTTTTTCATGGGGCGGATTCGAGGCGCTGCGCGGTGCTTCGGACACCCTCGAAGATGGCGGCTGCCAGCGGTTGTGGAAAGCCGGCAGGCAGTTGGGCCTCGACGGTGCGCAGCACCTCGGGCACCTGCGCGGCGAGTTCTTCGCACAGCGCACGCGCATCGCCGATGCCGCCGAGTTTGGCCACGCCATCCCAATGCCGCGCCTGGATGTCGGCCAGGCCCCAGTGCGCGCTCTTGCTGCGCAACGCCATCGCGAGCTTCGCCTTCTGAGGCGCGATGAGGCTTGCACCGTGACCGATCACGGGCCAGGCCGAGAGCACGTCGTAGAAGGGCGTGAGCCGATAGCCGCCTCCGCGCTCCAGGAAGATCGAGAAGTTCTTCGCATGACCGTCGGTGGCGGCGAGCAGCCAGAACACCATCTGCGCCTTCACGAAAGCGAGCTTGTCGGCCGCGGCGTTGCTGCTCGCATCGAGCACACGCAGGATCTCGCGCATGCCCGGGCCGCCGTCGGCTTCGTACTTCTGCGCACCGGACACGCCGAGCGCCTGGCAAAAGTCTTCCTGCGGCAGGCGGGCGATCCATTCGGTGTCGGTGCCCGCGCCTTGCAACGCGCGATCGAAGCGCTCCACGATCAGCACCTTGCGCGCGCCGAAGTGTGCGATGTCGCAATGCGCGGTCGGCAGGCCGAAGGCCGACAGGATCCGCGAACAGAGCCATTCGTTCTCGACCGACGACTGCATGTCGGCCTGCATGTTGCCGACGAGGCCGAGCGGCAGCTTGAAGATGTGGGTGGTGGGCGTGGCGTTGAGCGGGCGAAACCATTGGCCGCCGCGTTGCAGCAGCGCGGTCTTTTCCTGCGCACCCGCGATGGATATGCGGAAGTCCTCGTCGTCGTGCTGTCCGAGCACGCGGCCTGTAGACAGCGACGCGTTGATGGCGCGCTCGACGCCCGCGTCGTCCAGCGCCTCGGCCTCGAGGCGGTCGAAGCCGGTGGGCGGCATGCCAGGCGGCAGCAATTGGACAGCGCCCACGCATTCGCGCCCGATGGCGGTCAGCAGGTCAAAAGCGTCGGCACTCGGCGCCCTGAACTTGCCCTGCAACCGCGCGCGGATCGCATCGCTGTCGGGCAGCAGGTTGTCGAACCAGTTCTGCACCACCGGACCGCGCAAGGGTGCGTTGCCGGGCGTGATCGGCAGCGACAGCGAGAGTCGGCGCGCGGCCGGCGAGGCCGTCCATTCGTCGTCGTACTGGAAGCGGTGTTCGCCTTCACGCACCGCCCACTCGCCGACGGTCTGGCCGTTGATCCAGACCACCAGCGGGTGCGGATGCCGCGCACCGCGGCCACGTTTGCTGCGGGTCACCATGATGTTTCGTCCTTGTTGGCGGCAGGTGCCCCGGCTGCCGGCAAGGCTTCGAGCACGAGGCGATAGCCCATGAGGGCGACGAGGCGCGAGATCTGGTCGAAACTTGTCACTCCCGGCGACGCCTCGATGCGGGCCACGCGCTTCTGGTTCACGCCGAGCTGTTCGCCGAGTTGCGCCTGCGTCAGGTGGCGGGATTGCCGTAGCGCTTTGAGTACGGCGCTGAGCTGTTGGCTGGTTTCGAGGGGGTATCGCATGCGGTACTACCTTGGAGTGGTGACTGCAATTTACTACTTAAAAATAGTAAAGTCAACTGACTACCGAAAAGTAGTAAAAACGCGGTGTCACTTGCTTGGACAATGGCACCCCAGAAAGTGAGATGTCCATGCAATTCGCCTCCCGCCTCGACAACGTCGAAACCTCCGCCATCCGCGAACTCTTCAAGCTGCTCGGCACGCCCGGCATCATCAGCTTTGCCGGGGGCTTCCCCGACAGCGCGATGTTCGACGTGGAGGGCCTGAAGGAAGCCAGCGCCAAAGCACTGGACGAGGAGCCGGGTGGGGCGCTCCAGTACGGCGCTACCGAGGGCTACGAGCCGTTGCGCTCGCAGCTCAGCGCTTTCATGAAGACCAAGGGCGTGGACGTCGACCCGAGCGGCCTGATCGTCACCACCGGCAGCCAGCAGGCGCTCGACCTGCTGGGCAAGACCATGATCTCGCCCGGCGACAAGGTGATCGTCGAAGGCCCGACCTTCCTCGCCACCATCCAGTGCTTCCGCCTCTATGGCGCGCAGCTCATCAGCGCGCCGATCGACGCCCACGGCGTGAAGACCGACGAGCTCGAAAAGCTCATCGCCGAACACAAGCCGAAGTTCGTCTACCTGATCCCGACCTTCGGCAACCCGAGCGGCGCGATGCTGAGCCTGGAGCGCCGCAAGAAGGTGCTGGAACTCGCCGTGAAGTACCAGACGCTGGTGGTGGAGGACGA
>SEGN01000651.1 GCA_004211245.1 Variovorax sp. | reverse complement strand
AACATGCCCGGCCAGACCGAATGGGTGTTCGTCGGTCCCGACGCGAAGCTGATGGACCGCAGCGGCAAGCAGGTCGGCAAGTACTACGGCCCGCCGGCCACCTGGGAATCGATGGACGGCTCCAAGCTGACCGCCACGCAGGTCGCCGTCGCGCCCTCGAGCCCGACCAGCCTGCCCTACCAGCTCGTCAAGGCCAACCCGGCCATGGGCAGCGGCGCGATGACCGGCGTGACCTACATCCAGCGCGTGGCGCTGACCGGTGGCATCGCCCCGGCCGCCATGCCCTGCACGCCGGCCAACAAGGGCCAGAAGCAGATCGTCAAATACCAGGCCGATTACATCTTCTGGAAGGCGTCCTGACCCGCAGCGCAGCAGGGTGAGCGCGGCGGCAGGCGCGGGCTCCACTACCATCGGGGCCCCCCTGCCCTGTTGCCGCCGACCTTGCCACCTGCATCCGCCACCTTCGACTACGACGCCGCGATCATGGCCTGTGCCCGCGGCGATCGTCAGGCCCTGCAGCACATCTACCAGCGCGAGAGCCGGTACCTGATGGGCGTGGCCCTGCGCATCGTGCGCCAGCGCCAGCAGGCCGAGGACGTGCTGCACGATGCCTTCCTCAACATCTGGCAGCGGGCCGCCAGCTTCGACCCGGCGCGCGGCGAAGGTCGCGGCTGGATCTACAGCGTGGTGCGCAATGCCGCCCTGAACATGGTGCGCAACGGCGCGCGCGAGGTCAGCGTGGACGAAGACGCAGCCGCCGCGATCGACGACCAGGCCGCGCTCGCGGCCTACACCGCCATGGGCGATCCCTTCGAATTGAATGCCGATCTCGGAGTGCTCGACAGGTGCCTGGCCCAGCTCGAGCCGGCCCGGCGCGACTGCATCCTCTACGCCTATGTCGAAGGCTGTTCGCACGGCGAGATCGCCGAGCGCACCAACACGCCGCTGGGCACCGTCAAGGCCTGGATCCAGCGCGGCATGCGCGCGCTGCGGGAGTGCATGGCATGAACGCCCCGACGACCGACGACATCGACACCCTCGCGGGCGAGTACGTGCTGGGCACGCTGTCGGCCGCCGCGCGGGCGACGGTCGAGGCGCGCATGGCCGGCGAGCCGGCGTTGCGCGAAGCGGTGCAGGCCTGGGAAGCGCGCCTGCTGCCGCTCACTGCGGTCGTGCCGCCGGCC
>SEGN01000190.1 GCA_004211245.1 Variovorax sp. | reverse complement strand
CCGACCATCGTGGTCACCGGCGGCCCGATGCTCAACGGCAAGCTCGACGGCAAGGACATCGGCTCCGGCACGGCCGTGTGGCGGCTGCACGAGGCGATGAAGGCCGGCGAGATCGACGTGCACCAGTTCCTCTCGGCCGAGGCCGGCATGTCGCGCTCTGCCGGCACCTGCAACACCATGGGCACCGCGTCGACCATGGCGTGCATGGCCGAGGCGCTGGGCACCTCGCTGCCGCACAACGCGGCGATCCCGGCGGTCGATGCGCGCCGCTATGTGCTGGCGCACATGTCGGGCATGCGCATGGTGCAGATGGTGCACGAAGGGCTGTCGTTGTCGAAGATCCTCACGCGCGCGGCGTTCGAGAACGCGATCCGCGTCAACGCGGCGATCGGAGGGTCGACCAACGCGGTGATCCACCTGAAGGCGATCGCGGGCCGCATGGGCATTCCGCTCGAGCTGGAGGACTGGACCGCCATCGGGCGCGGCACGCCGACGCTGGTCGACCTGCAGCCTTCGGGGCGTTTCCTCATGGAAGAGTTCTACTACGCCGGCGGTCTGCCGGCCGTGTTGCGGCGCCTGGGCGAGAACAACCTGCTGCCGCACCCCGACGCGCTGACGGTGAACGGCCAGACCCTCTGGGCGAACGTGCGCGAGGCGCCGAGCTGCAACGACGAGGTGATCCGCCCGCTCGACAAGCCGCTGATCGCCGATGGCGGCATCTGCATCCTGCGCGGCAATCTCTCGCCGCGCGGCGCCGTGCTGAAGCCATCGGCCGCCTCGCCGGAACTGCTGAAGCACCGGGGCCGTGCGGTGGTGTTCGAGGACTTCGACGACTACAAGGAGCGCATCGTCGACGAAGACCTCGACATCGACGCCAGCTGCGTGATGGTGCTGAAGAACTGCGGGCCCAAGGGCTACCCCGGCATGGCCGAGGTCGGCAACATGGGCCTGCCGCCCAAGCTGCTGCGCCAGGGGATCAAGGACATGGTGCGCATCTCGGACGCGCGCATGAGCGGCACCGCGTACGGCACCGTCGTGCTGCATGTCGCGCCCGAGGCGGCGGACGGCGGGCCGCTCGCCGCGGTGCGCGACGGCGACTGGATCGAGCTCGACTGCGAGGCCGGGCGACTGCACCTCGACATCGGCGACGATGAGATGGCCGAGCGACTTCGCGCGCACGCCGCGCGGCCTCGGGAGGGGAAGCGCGGCGGCTACGAGCGCCTGTACATCGACCATGTGCTGCAGGCCGACGAAGGCTGCGACTTCGACTTTCTGGTCGGCTGCCGCGGCGCCGGCGTTCCGCGACATTCACATTGAGACCCATGACTTCACTTCCTCCAGGCGATCGTTCTTTCGCCACCTATCCAAGCCTCGTCGACCGCACCGTGCTGATCACGGGCGGGGCCACGGGCATCGGCGCAAGCCTGGTCCAGCACTTCGCCGCGCAGGGCGCCAAGGTGGGTTTCGTCGACATCGACGCTGCCGCCGGGACGGCGCTGGCCGATTCGCTCGGCGGCGCACGCCATGCGCCGTTCTTTCTCGCTGCCGATCTCACCGACATTCCGGCGCTGGAGGCGGCCATCGACGCGGTGGCCGGGCGACTCGGCCCCATCACCGCGCTGCTCAACAACGCGGCCAACGACCAGCGGCACAGCATCGAGGCCACCACGCCCGAGTCGTGGGATGCGGGCATTGCCGTCAACCTCAAGCACCAGTTCTTCGCCGCCCGCAAGGTCGCACATGGCATGCGCGACAACGGTGGCGGCTCGATCGTGAACTTCGGCTCGGTCAGCTGGATGCTCAAGCAGGGCGGCATGCCTGTCTACACCACGGCCAAGTCGGCCGTGCAGGGGCTCACGCGCAGCCTGGCGCGCGATCTCGGGCCTTTCAACATCCGCGTCAACACGCTGGTGCCCGGCTGGGTCATGACCGAAAAGCAGATCCGGCTCTGGCTCGACGATGCCGGGAGGGCCGACATCGCGCGCGGCCAGTGCATCAACCGCGAACTGATGCCCGAGCACATCGCGCGCATGGCGCTCTTCCTGGCCTCCGACGACAGCGGCATGTGCACCGCGCAGAACTTCGTCGTCGACGGCGGCTGGGTATGACCGCGCAACTGCGGGTCGATGCGCGCGCGCGGCTGGGCGAGTGTCCGCTCTGGTGCGAGCGCACCGGCGCGCTCTACTGGACAGACATCGAAAGCGCGACGCTCGGCCGCTGGCGCGAGGCGGACGGCAGCGTGCACCACTGGACGCTGCCCGAGCGCGTCGGGTCCTTCGCGCTGTGCGAAGACGGATCGCAATTGCTGCTCGGGTTGGCTTCGGGCATTGCGCTCTTCGACACGGTGAGCCAAGCCCTGTCTCCGATCGTTCCGGTCGAGCCCGACCGGCCGGACACGCGCATCAACGACGGGCGCTGCGACCGGCAGGGCCGGTTCGTTTTCGGCATGTACCACCGCAAGGAGGAGCCGGTCGGCCATTTCTATCGCGTGAACCGGGATCTGCAGATCGAGCGGCTCGCGCTGCCGCCGGCGGGCGTCGGCAACAGCATCGCCTTCAGTCCAGACGGCGCGACCATGTACTACACGGATTCGCCGACCCGAACCATCTTCCGACTCGACTACGACGTCGATGGAACGCTCGGCCAGCCGACACCCTTCGTGCGCCTTCGCGCCGACGAAGGGTTTCCCGACGGTTCCGCCGTCGATGCCGAAGGCGGGCTCTGGAACGCGCAGTGGCGCGGCGCGCGCGTGGTGCGCTACGACGCGCACGGCACGGAAACCGCGCGCATCGACGTACCGGCGTCGCAGGCGACCTGCCCGGCCTTCGGCGGGGCGGCGCTCGACCGCCTGTACGTCACGTCCGCGCGCGCGGGCCTGGACGACGCTGCGCTGCTGCGCGAGCCCGCTGCCGGCGGTGTCTTCGAACTGGTCCCGGGCTGGCACGGCTTGCCCGAGAGCCGCTTCGCCGTGGCTGCATGACGATGCCTGCGCGCGTCGATTCGGCGGTCTTCGGGTCGCTCGCCGACGGCCGGGTGGTTCGCCAGTACACCCTGGACAACGGCCGCGGCCTGTCGCTCAGCGCGATCCATCTCGGCGGCATCGTGACCTCGCTGCGCGTGCCGGACCGGCACGGCGTTGCGGCCAACGTCGTGCTGGGTTGCTCGTCGCTCGCGGACTACGAAACACGCAACCCGCATTTCGGCACGATCGTCGGCCGCTGTGCGAACCGCATCGACCGCGGTTCGTTCACGCTCGATGGCGAACGGTTTCAGGTCGGCGTCAACGACGGTGACCACTCTCTGCACGGCGGTCCCGCCGGTTTCGGCAAGGTCTGGTGGGACATTGAGACGTTGCCCCCGTCGGACGCGGGTGACGTGGCGATCGAACTGAGCCATGTGAGTGCGCACGGCGACCAGGGCTATCCGGGAGAACTCCGGGTCAGCATTCGCTACACGCTGACGCAGCGCGACGAATGGCGCATCGACTACCGGGCGCAGTGCGACCGCGCCACCGTGGTCAATCTCAGTCACCACGACTACTTCAACCTGGCAGGCGGCGGGAGCATCCTCGGACACCGCCTTGCGATTGCCGCAGGGCGCTATTGCCCGGTCGACGCCGGGCTGATCCCGGAAGGCATCGCGGAAGTGGCCGGGACGCCGTTCGACTTTCGCGTATCGATGCCGGTGGGCTCGCGGATTCGGGAACCGCACGCGCAGCTGCTGCGCGCGCGTGGCTACGACCACAACTGGGTGCTGGATGGCGCGGCCGATGGTGCGCTGCGCTTCGCCGCACGGCTGGAAGATCCGGCCTCCGGCCGCGCCATGGACATCGAAACCACCGAGCCGGGGCTGCAGTTCTATTCCGGCAACTTCCTCGACGGCACCTTGCCCGGCGCGTCGGGCGAGACCTATCGCCAGGGCGACGGGCTTTGCCTGGAGACGCAGCATTTCCCCGACTCGCCGAACCGCCCCGACTTCCCTTCGACCGTGTTGCGCCCCGGGAAGCTGTTCACCAGCACCACGGTGCACCGCTTCGGCCTCTGCGCTTGCGAATCAACCGAGCAAGATTCATGACCCATCCCGCCGCTGCCCGCTACCAGGGGCTCTTTCCCGTCGTTCCCACGCCGTTCACCGAGACAGGCGACCTCGACCTCGCCAGCCAGAAGCGCTGCGTCGACTTCATGATCGATGCGGGCTCGAACGGCCTGTGCATCCTCGCCAACTTCTCCGAGCAGTTCCTGCTGTCGGACGACGAGCGGGAGGTGCTGACCCGCACGATCCTCGAGCACGTCGCGGGCCGTGTGCCGGTGATCGTGACCACGACCCACTTCAGCACGAAGGTCTGCGCCGAACGCAGCCGGCGTGCGCAGGACATGGGCGCGGCGATGCTGATGGTGATGCCGCCCTACCACGGTGCGACGTTCCGTGTCGGCGAGCCTCAGATCCACGCGTTCTTCCAGCAGCTGTCCGACGCGGTGCGCATCCCGATCATGGTGCAGGACGCGCCGGCCGCCGGCACGCCGTTGTCGGCCGCCTTCCTGGCACGCATGGCGACCGAGATCGAGCACGTGAGCTACTTCAAGATCGAAACGGCCGGTGCGGCGGCCAAGCTGCGCGAACTCATCCGCCTCGGCGGCGATGCCATCGAGGGCCCGTGGGACGGCGAAGAAGCCATCACGCTGGTGCCGGATCTGGATGCCGGGGCGACCGGTGCAATGACCGGCGGCGGTTTCCCCGATGGCATCCGACCGATCCTCGATGCCTGGCGTGCCGGCCGCCGCGACGAGGCCATCGCCGCCTACGAGCGCTGGCTTCCACTCATCAACATCGAGAACCGGCAATGCGGCTTCCTCGCCGCCAAGTCGCTCATGAAGGAGGGCGGCATCATCGACTGCGAGGCGCCGCGCCATCCCTGGCCCGCCGTTCAGCCGGCCGGCCGGGCGCTGCTGATCGAAACCGCGAGGCGTCTCGATGCGCTCGCGCTGCGCTGGGGGAAGTGACCTAGTTGACCTTGGTCATCTTGAAAGGGCGGCTGAGGAAAGTACCTTCCAGCGTGGTGGCGTCGGTCGCCTTCAATCGCATCGTGTTGTCCTGGCAGCCCGCCAACGTGGTGGAACGCGCCACCTTGAAAACCAGTTCCTCCGCCGTCGCGCGCTGCACCTCGATCGGGTAGGCGCGACCGGCGCACGGGTCACTGCGCTGCGCCACGTTCAGATCCCAGCTGCCGGCGTTCCCGGCAACGATGACGGTACCGTCGCGGTCGATCCCGCGCTCCGTCTTGAAGGCGACCTGCCATTTGCCGTCCCAGGGGTTCGCCGCCTGCGCAGCGGCAACCAGGGGCACGCCAAGAAACAGGGCCAGCAGCGCAGTCTTCATGTGAGCTCTCCAGAGTGGGGCGCTCATTCTCCGAAGCGCGTCGCCGCGTCGCAATAGGCCTTTAGGCCAGCGAACCCACGATCTTGTCGAGCGTGATCGGGTAGTCGCGCACACGTATGCCGCATGCGTTGTAGACCGCGTTGGCGATGGCGGCGGCGCTGCCGCACAAGCCGAGTTCGCCGACGCCCTTGGCCTTCATCGGCGATGACTTGTCGTCCACCTCGTCCAGGAAGAACACGTCCTGCACCGGCACGTCCGCATGCACCGGCACGTGGTACTCGGCCAGGTCGTGGTTGACGAAATAGCCGTGGCGCGTGTCCACGATCGCCTCCTCCATCAGGGCCGCGCCCAGACCCATGGTCATGGCACCGATCACCTGGCTGCG